>DATBNI010000534.1:0-2478 GCA_036554425.1 Psychromonas sp. | reverse complement strand
GTTGCCGCTCTTTGAGTTGAGCTTGATTACTGAACCCTCAACATAACGCTTAATCTTGTCTCGCGCTGGCTTGCTTAGCGATAATCCCAAGGCTTCAATCTCAATCGCTTCACTTGCTAGCTTAAAATAAAACGCAGCTTCTAATTCGGATATATCAGTTAACTGATTAGTTATTTCAATCATTTGAGGCGATAGGTTAGCTTTTACAGTCTGCGTTATTGCACGCTCAAGCTCTCGTAGTTTTTTAGCCGATGAAATCTCACCAACATCTAAAACAGCGACTCTAACTGCGCGATATAAATCATCTAGACCTTTATTGGCGTAATCTTTGATTAACTGATTAGCCGTAGCAATTAGTTTTAGTGTGCGTTTATCTAAGTTATCGTTCATTTAAAATCCTAAAATACTTTAGTAAAGCCAAGTGATTTTGGCTTTCCAACCAAGTGCGGAACAGCACCCATAATAAAGGCGTCGGCTATATTTGGCGACTTAAAGCCACGCTTCTTAATATCATCTTTACTTTCAACAATATCAAGACCTCTTTTTGATGTTGACTTGTGCGGCAGTGTAAGCTCGTCTTTTAGTCGCTCAATATTTGGCAGTTCACTGCTAATACTTATTAACTCATCTGGGTTAAACTTCATACCTTTGCGTACTGCGTTGTATGTATTTCTTAGTCTGTCCGCAACGTCTTGCCATGCTTGCGCCTTTAAATTGTCAAACTTCGCCTTGTTTTTAATTGCTGGGGCATAAAAAGAATCGGGCCTAACAACTGCTCCAGCGGCGTTAAATTTAACAAATGATTTGCAACCTTTGGATTTTAGTGTTGAACCAACGTGAGCGCCAACACCAATAGAGTCATAAACCAATAACCCTCCATCAACTTGACTCCAAGCCCTAATTGCAGATTTTTCCAATTCATCCTCGCCAGCCTTCCATTCATCAACACCAACAGCAATTGAACCATTGAACACTACCGTAGCATTCTTATCATCGCCACTATCAGCAACGTCATAACCAACTATGCGAGCGCCTGACATATCCAAACCAAGCGCAATGTGAGCATCAATAGCAGCCTCAACCCAAGACCTTTTTATGATCGCAGATTCGTCATTGCTTCTTGGTACGCCCAAATAAATATGCTCGTACTCTTCATAATCCTCTGCCTTTTTTGCTTCTATCGCATCAAGCATTGTCTTTGAGATGAATGGGTTTTCTGGATAGTTAATTAACCTAACCCTTGTAGATGGTGGTGGGCTTAAAATAAATCTCTTGTAAACAAAGTCGCTTATTAATTTGGGATTGAACGAGATCCAAATTTCAGAACCCTCCTTACGAATAGTAGGCTCTAAAATATCCCACTGGTCTTTTGTTAAGTTGTGCGCCTCTTCTATCCATAAAATATCAGCGCCCTCAAAAGATTTTATTTCGTCAACATTTCTTTCTATCCCATAAAATGCAAAGTCACTGCCGTTTTCGTGGAATATATTTGCAGCTTGAACATCAAAACCGCAAAAACCAAAGTTTTCTATTTGAGCCTTAATCAATGAGTAAACAGATTCTTTAATTTTATTTTGAAATCGCCTAACGCATAGGAATCTAGTTTTATACTTTTGAGACAGCAAAGCGGCCATTCCTGCAAACTCCCAAGACTTTGAACTTGCTCGACCGCCATACAAAACCCTATGCCTTGCCTTTATAAAGTTTGCCTCATTAGGCTCACCGTTAAACCAAAAATCTTGTAGGTTAGGGTTAAGACTCGCCACTTTTACCACCGTAAACGTCAGAGAATGACTTTGCCATTCTTATGTCGCTCTCAGTCTTTATTGGTGCGTTATCTCCCTGCATTAGATTATGCTCTTTAATTGCTGCTATTGCGCTTTGCATGTTAATCATGCCCTTTTCGCCATCCTCAGACGATGCAACACTGGCTATTCTCTGCAAAAGCTCAAGCTTCTTCTGCTTTGACCAAATAAAATCACTTTCCGCTTTTTTTTGGTGTGATTCGATGGCTTTTTTAATCTGAGGTTTTTTGAGGTTTTCATAACCCATTTCACCAGCTGTCTTTTCACTGTAACCAGCGCTAATCGCCGCCTGCATGGCATTTCCGCCATTCAATAAATAGGCTTTTACAAACTTGTCTTGCTTCTGTGTAAGGTTACTCATCCCAACCACCATTATGATCGAAGTCATAAAAATTTGACTTGGCAATATTGCAACTTGCACATAGCACTTGCAGATTGTCAGGCTCATTACTACCGCCATTGCTAAAAGGGACTATATGGTCAACATGCAAAACAACATTATTATTCTTTGATGGCTTAACGCCGCAACACTGACACTTAAACCCAGCCCTATACATCACTGCATACCTATTGTTATGCTTTGGAGTTCTCAGCCCGCCACCCTCACCGACAAGCGCCTTTAACCTTCTAACCTCGCCTTTTAGATATTCAATCTCAATCAGCACTCCATCAT
>DATBNI010000513.1:0-14045 GCA_036554425.1 Psychromonas sp. | reverse complement strand
TGCATGTAAACGTAACATGTTAGTCGCGCCGGGATTTTTCGACCCTGCAGCGCGAGGATCCGGCCAGCCTTTGGCTTTACATAGTAAAATAGCCCCGTTAAGCGCACCAAACAGGTAGGTGCCGAGAATAAATATTAAAGTCACTAGGTTAATCATTTCTATATATTTCTCCCTGTTCAGGTAAAATACGGTGCGGCTATATTTTTATCAGTGATAGTACGTGGATTTTTTGTTAAGTGGTAGCGTTTTAACTTACTCCGACAGGTTGGAAAATGGATATTATTTTTATAAAACAGTTAGAAGTAATCAGCTCGATTGGTGTATACGACTGGGAAAAATCTGTACAGCAAAAGCTCTATTTTGATTTAGAGATGGCCTTCGATAATAAACCCGCAGCAAGCACTGATGACATTAAACTCGCACTTAATTATTTTAGCGTCTCAGAGGCGGTCAATCAATTTGCCCAAACGCATCGATTTGAGCTAATTGAAACCATGGCTGAATCCGTTGCTGCTCTTATTATGACGCAGTTTTCGGTCCCCTGGGTGAAAGTGACCCTGCATAAACCCGGGGCGTTGCCAAAGGCGCAAAGTTTAGGGGTACAGATTGAGCGTGGAATCCGCTAATGGCAGAGGTTTTTATCGGCATAGGTTCCAGTATCAACAGGGCCGAGAATATTCGCTCGGGTATTGCTTCTTTACAAGCTGAGTTTGGCGAGTTACTGCTTTCTCCTCTTTACGAAAGTGAAGCCGTCGGTTTTTCCGGGGGTAATTTTTATAATTTAGTGGTTAAATTGCATACAGAGCAAAACATTGCCGAGTTAATTAACATGCTTAAAAGTACAGAAAGAAGGCATGGCCGGCCGGAAAAATCGTCCAAATTTAGCCCAAGAACCTTAGATTTAGATTTACTTTTATACGACCAGCAGATAGATCCTGAGTTTGATTTACCGCGCGGCGAAATCTTAAAAAATGCATTTGTATTAAAACCCTTATCAGAGTTAGCGCCAACATTAAGACATCCTATCCTGGGTGAAACCTATCGGGCTTTATGGTCTCGGTATCCGCAAGAAAAACAAAAGTTGTGGAAAGTATAAAACAGCCCGACTATTCTTAATCACTTTATTTTATATACGAGATAAAAATGTCCCAACTTCAAATTGTTGTCTTAGCCTTAATTCAGGGCTTAACTGAATTTTTACCTATTTCCAGCTCTGCTCACCTGATTTTACCATCGCAGCTCTTAGGCTGGCAGGATCAAGGTTTAGCCTTTGATTTAATACTTAATATCGGCACCTTGTCTGCCGTCTTAATCTATTTCCGCCGGGAAGTCATTAATATGTCGACAGCCTGGGTTGGCTCTCTGCGCGGGCAGGGAAAAACACAGGATAGTCGCCTCGCGTGGTGGATTATTTGGGCAACCATACCGGCCGCTTTGATCGGTTTTTTTGGTAAATCTCTGGTTGAAACCTATTTACGCAGCGGTTATGTGATTGCGGTGACCACAACGCTTTTCGGCTTGCTGCTGTGGTGGGCTGATGCCAAAGCAAAACAGCTGAAAAGCGAATACCAGACGGGCCTGAAAGGGGCTTTATTTATCGGTTTTGCCCAGGTATTAGCCTTGATCCCCGGCACCTCCCGCTCAGGTATCACTATTACTGCCGGTTTAATGCTGGGTTTGACCCGCAATGGCGCGGCGCGTTTCTCCTTCTTAATGTCTATTCCGATCATTGCCATGGCGTCGGGATATGATTTGCTTAAATTTATCTTATCCGATGAATATGTTGATTGGGGACCTCTGTTTTTAGGTGCGGGAATCTCCTTTGTCAGCGCTATTTTATGCATTCACGTCTTTCTCATCCTGCTTAACAGGGTAGGCATGATGCCTTTTGTTATCTATCGCCTGCTGTTGGGTGGATTTTTGTTTTATATTCTATCGGGAAGCTGATTGAATTTCGGACTGCTTAAGTCATTGAGCTGTTATTTTTACCCAGCACTAAAAAACAAGCCGAAGAGATGCCTGCCGAGGCAAAGACCATGCACATCACTACTATTTGGTACCTTGCCGCAATAAAGGGGGAGGTCCCGGATAAAATTTGTCCGGTCATCATGCCGGGTAGGGATATTAATCCAACCGCAAATAGCGCATTAATATTGGGGATCATCGAAGCCTGAAAGGCAATTTTACGCGCCTTAATATAATCAGCCTCACGTGCCAATTCCGCATAAAAACGCTCTGCTGAAAGACTGACACTGTTCATACAGTTGGCAAAAATCATTCCCGCTAAGGGGATCATAGTTTGTACCTGATACCAGGGCTGCAGTGATAAAACACCCTGAGTAATAACAAATAAGGTAAAGCCCCCTCCTATTGTAACCGCAACCATGGTGCGTTTTAATAATGCTAAACGATGCTCTTTGATATTACCTAAGGCTATCCAACTGGAAAAGAGTACCATCAGTATTAACAGCAGCACCACAATCCAAGCATTCGCACCGGCAAAAAGATAATTAAGAAAATAACCGACTAACAGAAGCTGTACTAACATACGCGAGAGTGCATAGAGCGCAAATTTTCCGTTGAGTGACCATTTAAATAAAATAATGATAACCACCAACACCGGAATAAAGGCAATAGCCAGGTTATTGAGCGGGATAATAGCAAGTGAATTGGGCATTTTTCTGCTTAATTAAGTTAAGGTTCGGGTGCAGTAAGCAAGTTTATTACAGGCTGTCCTTTTGTTTATACTGTTCAACTGCCCGTATACGCGCATCTTGTAGCTGAGCTTTAATCTCTGCACCTTGATACCCTTTTTTAATAATAGCTTGTACATCAACTGACTGCGCAGCTTGAAAAGCACGCCAAATATAATCTGCACTGGGGTAATCTTTATCTTCAAAACCTGTTCGGCCCTTGGAGTCGGCAACGCAGCACTGTAACATCTGCCCAAACCGCTCCGGCTTACGCCAGGCATCGTTTTGATCCATTAATGTAATTAGGGTAGATGCTTTTAACGCCAATCCATTATGGATAAGAGTATGGTGCTCACTGACTAAACAAGCCAGTTCTCTGCACTCATTAGGTATTTTAAGACGTTGGCATAAATTTTTGATCAGCGGCAAACCCAATTTTCCATGGCCTTTATGGCTTGGCCAGAGGTCTTTGGGTGTGAGCGCCTTACCAAGGTCGTGTACCAGACAGGCAAATCGAAAGGCAATTGAATCGGATAATTTCACTGATTGCTGCACAACCATTAAAGTATGTATGCCGGTATCGATTTCAGGGTGCCATCTTTTAGGCGCAGGAACACCAAATAACGCTTCAATTTCAGGGAATAAAATCGCCAGCGCACCACAGTCGCGCAACACTTGGAAATAGATCTGCGGGTTATCGGTTTGTAAGGCTTTCGCCGTTTCCTGCCAGACTCTTTCTGCGGTCAGGTAGTTTAACTCACCGCTGCTGCTTAGGGTGCGCATCAGATCCAGTGTTTCCGGTGCAATTTTGAAACCTAAATCGTAAAAATTAGCTGCGAAGCGTGCGACGCGCAGTACGCGCAGCGGATCCTCGCTGAATGCACTCGATACATGACGCAGGGTTTTGCTCTGTATATCCTGCAGTCCGTGGTAGGGATCGATCAATTCGCCCTGCGCTGATTGCGCAATGGCATTAATGGTTAGATCCCGGCGTTTTAAGTCTTCCGTGAGTGTGACATCCTGACCGGCGTAACATTCAAATCCATTATGACCCGAACCTTTTTTCCGCTCGGTACGCGCCAGAGCATATTCATCACCGGTTTGCGGGTGGATAAAAACCGGAAAATCCTTACCAACTTGCTGAAAACCTAATTTTAATAGTTTTTCCGGGTTGGCCGCGATCACCACATAATCCCGGTCTTTAACCTTAAGTTGTAATAATCGATCACGAACTGCGCCTCCGACTAAAAATATTTGCATTGTTTTTCCTCTTTATGGCTTTGTTAGCTATTATATGCAATAACTTCTCTTGTCACTATTTTCTTTGGATTTTGTTATGTACCAAGATTTTTTCTCCTTAAAAGGGCAACCCTTTTCGATCTCGCCTGATCCCGATTTTTTATTTTTGAGTAACCGCCATCAGGAGGCAATCGCCCATTTGCAGTATGGAGTCCAGGGTAACGGCGGTTTCGTATTATTAACAGGTGAGGTGGGCACGGGCAAAACCACCGTCTGTCGTAAATTATTACGGGAGATTGGCGCAACCACAGATATCGCTTTTATTTTAAACCCGGCTTTAACTGATATTGAATTACTGGCCACTGTCTGTGATGAATTTCAGATTGATTATGAAAAAGATAAGGTAAGTTTGAAATTATTATTTGACAGCTTAACCGCTTGGATGATGAATAACCACCATCAGGGACGGAGTGCAATCGTATTAATTGATGAAGCACAACATCTCAGCTTCTCGGTATTAGAGCAGCTCAGGCTGTTAACCAATATTGAATCAAATAACAAAAAACCCTTACAGGTGATTTTAATCGGTCAAACCGAGTTACAGCAAAAACTGAAGCAGAGTGAGTTGCGGCAATTGGCACAACGGATTAGCGCACGTTATCATCTGTTGCCTCTGACGGAGCAGGAGAGCGCATATTATATCCAGCATAGATTAAATGTAGCAGGGGCAAGTTTTCCTATTTTTGAACGCCGGGCAGTAAGAGAAGTTTTTAGGCGCAGCCAGGGGATACCACGCTTGATTAATTTACTTTGTGACCGTAGTTTACTCTGCGCGTACACGCAAAACACATTAAAAGTGACTGCGTTAATGGTAAAAAAAGCCAGTGATGAGATGGCGCTCGCGCCAAATCAGACCTTTTTTAATGCGACGTTCAAAAGCAGTTGGCGATTTATTGCTTTGATTTTGTTGGCCGTACTCACGGCCTTTCAGGCTCCGCAGCTGCTGAGCCGTTTTAAAGAGGTTCAAGCACAACCGGCAGCATTAAGCGCACCGGCTGAAGCATTCAGTGAGTCCCCGGCAGAACTCATCCTGCCTCCGCCAGAGCATATTGTGCCGATCGAGTTAGAACAACCGGTTGCAGCAAGTCAGGATAATGAATCGCCTGACTGGTTTGATAATTATGAGTCATTAGATATTTCCAATGCCACCTTTGAAAATGCATTGTTTAATTTATACGCTGTTTGGGGTTATCAAGGTGACCCCGAAACGGTTAATTGTGCACAGGGGAAAAGTGTGCTGTTATCCTGTTATTCAGACAATACCAGCCTGAAAAAATTAAAGCAGCTGAATTATCCGGCTGTGGTTAAACTTGAAAGAGATAATTTAGAAAGTTTACACGCGGTGCTTTATGCCATTAATGGCAGCTACCAATTATTGATTGACGGGCAGGTTATTGAAGTGTCAGAAACCTGGTTTAATGCCTACTGGTCGGGCGAATTAACTGTGCTTTGGCAGGCACCCTTTGAATTACAGGCTAACCTTAAATTTGGTCAGCAAAGTGAACAAATAGCCTGGCTGGCGAGGCAACTTAATGAGTTGCAGGGCATGCCTGTTGAGAGCAAAAATCGCTTCGATTTACCCTTGTTACAGCAAGTGACAGGTTTCCAGCTGGAAAACGGCTTAAAAGATGATGGTATTGTGGGCGCGCAAACCTTAATGCCATTAATGCAAAGGGTTAATCCTCAGTTGCCACGACTACAACAGGAAATAAATTAATGTCAACAATACTAGCGGCGCTACAAAAGCAAAAATCATCAGCAGGAGATCCTTTTGTCCAGCAACCAGTGGCAGAAAAAGGACTTTTTAAATGGCGAGTGGCTTTATTAACCTCCCTGTTGGTGATCATCAGCTTATTAAGTGTATTACTTTATCTGCAGCTCACCGGGGAAGCTAAGGGCATAAAGCTGCAACCTTCAATAACGCCTGATGTGTTTGAAGTTGATTCTGATATTATTCCGCCCGCCGTTAATGAAATGCCGGTTAATATAACAAAAGCCGCCCCCAAAGCCGTTAAGGAAATGAGTTTCGCAACCCAACCTTTACCCGAGTATGAAAAACCCGAGGCGCAAATAATAATAGCCCCGGATGAATTAACCCCTGGCAATTTAAGCAGTGAGCTTGATTACTCGGCTGTTTCTGATGATCTGCAGCAGCGTTTTGAGATCGCCTTACAGGATAGTACAGAGCAGGATAAAGTATCTTCGATCGAGGTAAGCCATGATGGCAGGGATCTTCATGAAATGGCCATAAAATTTCAGAAAAAAGTGCCAGGCATAAGATATGAGACACACCTCTATTCGAGTATTGCACAGGAACGGTGGATTAAGGTTAACGGCAAAAAATTAAAAGAAGGGCAGTTTGACTCTCAAGGTAAAATACAGCTGCTGGAGATTCAGCCTAATCGCAGTATCTTTCGATTGGGTCGGCAAAGTTTTAGTCTGGAATCATTAACTGATTGGAAAGGTTATTGATAGTTATACTCAAAAGATAATCTGACCTAGCGCTGGCAGGTCAGATTGTATAGCCAAAATACTTGAGGATGCTGTTCAAGTAATTTGGCTATCAATAAGGTTACCAATTATTGTTGTTTTTCTTACGTCGTGGTAAAAAGGGGATCAGTAAGCCAAACAGCAAGCCAAAAACCAGCACACTTCCTCCATACATCATCCATTCCATTTTAACCCGTTCGTCCTTGGTATCCTGCAGCAGGTCCAGCTCCAGATTAGCGGCTTCAAGCGTGATAATGGTTTGCTGCAATGCGTTTTTCTCATTGTCCAGCGCCGCTATCATGTTGTCTTTATCTATGATTGACTGCTTTTGTTGATCCAATATTCCCCTGTTTTCCTGGGCAATATTTTGCAGTTTTGTTTGTGCTTCTTGCAACTCTTTCTGGATCGCCGGCAGCCTGTTTTTTGCCGGTAAAATCGTTTGCAGTTGATCGCCTTTTACCCAGGCGGTTTTGCCAGCAGCGGTTCTTACTTGGTAAAAGCGTGTTTTTTGATCATATTTTAAAGTCGAGACTGGACTGCCCACGTCAAGCGTGCCGACAATACGATAGTCTCGGCTTGGCCCCGAATGCATATAAATAAAAATATCATCACTCACATAGCGGGTTTCTGCAGCCGCATTCATGCACAGCATCAGTGAAATAACAGTCGTAATATAGGTGAATATTTTCAAGTTAGGGATCCTATTCATTAAAGTAAAAAATGTTAGCATATTTTAAAAGCAAAAATCACTAAGGAAAAGCCTTAGATACAAAAAAGAGAGCCAAAGCTCTCTTTTTTATCCAACTAAATGTTTTATTTAGATGAAAACAGCTTTCATCATATAGAAGAATATAATTGATAAACCAGCACCAACTGGCAGGGTCACCACCCATGAGATAACAATATTACGCACCACTCCGAGGTTGAGTGCTGCTATACCTCGTGCCATACCCACACCTAACACTGCACCCACTAAGGTTTGTGTTGTGGAGATAGGTAAACCGGTTCCCGATGCGATAACCACAGTTGCAGCCGCGGCAAGCTCTGCAGCAAAACCTCGGCTTGGCGTAAGGTGGGTAATGCCTGTGCCTATGGTGGCCATCACGCGTTTACCAAAAATAGCCAAACCAAGCACAATCCCCAGGCCACCTAATGGCAATATCCACCAGGCTAATGTGGCTTTAGCGGCTATTTCGCCGTTGTGTTCAACAATACTAACAACGGCAGCAAGTGGACCGATCGCATTAGCTACATCGTTTGAACCATGTGCAAATGCCATTGCACAAGCTGTCACTACCATCAACACGGCAAATATTTTTTCGACATTGGCAAAATGCATTTTTTTATCGGCCTTAGGGTCGATTTTAATGCGGTTGATAAATATCTTCCCAACCCCCGCAACAAAGATACCGATAATAGTTGCTAAGCTAAAAGCTTCAAAGCTTGTAAAGTGTAAGCCTACATGTGAGAGGCCTTTAGTAATAGTCACTAAGGAGAGCAGAAAACCAGCAAGAAACATATAAAACGGCACATAGCGCTTGGCATTCTTAATCGGATCTGTGGTATTAAATATTAATTTTTGCGAGCTCATGAAAATCATGTAAGCAATAATGCCGGATATCAGCGGCGTGATGATCCAGCTGCCGATAATACCTGTTACCTTGATCCAGGCGACGCTGTCTGCCCCGACTCCGACCGCGGAGAAACCAACGATCGCGCCGACAATAGAGTGTGTTGTGGAAACCGGCCAACCAAAATAAGAGGCAATCACTAACCATAAACCGGCCGCTAATAACGCCGAGGTCATGCCAAAGACTAATAATTCGGGCTGATCAACATAGAAGCTGGCATCGATAATACCTTTGCGTATTGTTGATGTGACCTCACCACCTGCTAAATAAGCGCCTGCAAATTCAAAAATCATGGCAATGATGATTGCCTGTTTGATGGTTAATGCTTTAGAGCCAACGGATGTTCCCATTGCATTGGCTACATCGTTTGCGCCTATGCCCCAAGCCATAAGGAAACCTACTGCTCCCGCAAAGAGCACCAGCATGCTTCCGTATGAAGTTATAATATCCATAAAAATCCCTTAAGCGTTATGAACGAACAATCATCAGTTCGAGTTGATCGCCGATTGATTCAGAATGATCCGCAAGACGGCCTACCCATTCTAAAATTTGGTAAAGAAACATGACATCCACGGCATTGTAATGCTCTTCGACAGCAAAAAGATCTCCACGAAGTTTAATCTGTAAAGAGTCCGTATCATCTTCAATCGCGTCAAGTTCAGCGAGCATTTTGGTGACTATATCCACTTCGCGGCCTTTAAAACCCGTTTCTAATAATTCATCAAGTTCATTAATGGCTTTTCGGGCTTGTTGGACTGCATCTAAACTGCGTTGCAGATAGATCATGAAATTTGTTTCTATTTCACTGGGTATTTGCAGTTTTCGGCCTAAAACGCGTCCGGCAATATCTTTTGCAGTATTGGCTATTTTGTCCTGACGGATAGCGAGCTCAATTAAATCACCACGTGCGATAGGCATAAATAGACCTTTTGGTAATCTTAAATGCAGCTTTCGTTTTAAAGAATCCGCTTGCTTTTCCAGCGTTGACAGCTCTTTTCTTATCTTTTCAGCTTTTATCCAATCCTGTTCATGACTCGCTTTAAAAAAAGGGATTAATAACTCACTGCAGGCCGCAACTTTATCAATATGCGTCAGAATGGGTTTAATTGGAGATTTTGCAAAAACTCCAAGTATCGAGTTAATTGGCATAGGTGATCCTATTATTTAGGCCGTATTTAGCATACGAATATTAAAATTCAAAACAAATTTGCGCGCATGGTAACTTTCTTTTGCACATAATTGAATATGAATTTAGTATAATTGATGAATTATTACGATTTTTCTTGATCAATCACATTCATTTCAGATAGGTTTTTTATAAATTATGGAAACGGAAATAGAAATTAAATTTTTTTTTAATGCGGAATTTGCCTTGAAATTGTATGAAAAAATCAATTTACATCATGTTATTTCTGCCAAAAAACAATTATTACATAATATTTACTTTGATACGGATAAACGTAGATTACGCAAAATGGACATGGGATTACGGATCCGCAGTTGTGATCAAAAATCGGAGCAGACAATCAAAACAGCAGGACGCGTTATTGGTGGTTTGCATCAGCGCCCGGAATATAATGAGCCGATTGAAGGCTTACATCCCGAATTGTCGCGCTTTAAGGGGGAAATATGGCCGGCAGGTTGTGATCTTAAGCAGCTTGAAAATGAACTGCTGCCGATCTTTTGCACCGACTTTAACCGCCAAACATGGTTGATCGAAATGCCCGAGGAGACCTTAATTGAGGTGGCTTATGACAGTGGTTTTATTGAAACAGATCTGGGCAAAACAGAAATTTGTGAAATTGAACTTGAACTGCTTAAGGGAGATGAAAATCAGCTCTTTGTGTTAGGAGAAAAAATAGCCGAATTACCTCAGGTAAGATTAGCTAATGTCAGTAAGGCACAGCGCGGTTATATGCTGGCAGACTCTCTTGATTTTAAAGCTAAAGCACTTTCCCCCTCTCCCTTAACAAAAACAATGTCAGTTGAACTGGCTTTGCTGATTAATCTGCAGCATGGACTGCAGCATACCCAATATCATGAACATTGTTATTTGGATTCATTTGAGGATGGTGCTTTATACCAATTATTACAGGGTATTAAGTTTTTACATCAAAACCTTCAATTGGTTAAAAATGTTGTACCGCAAATATTAAATGCCGGTTGGGTGGGAGAATTACACTGGCTGGCGCGCTCTTTCTCCTGTTTTGATGAACGTTTCATTTTGCAAAATATGTTGGAGGATGACGGTTTTTACATCCGCAAATTACCTGATTTTAAAGCGGTTATTAAAAAATTAGAAAAACAGTATAATGAACAACCGGATCGACAGACAATACGGGAGATTCTGACCTCAACACGTTATTGCCAATTTGTCCTGAAATTTACACAATGGTTGATTCAATTTGAAAAAAAGCCTTTTCTCAGTAAAGAAACCGGCAGTATTGCATCCTTTGCGACGGATTCATTAGAATCAGGATGGCGAGAATTAAAACTGGCGAGCCACCATAAACAGTTTTCCATTGCGCAACTTTTGTCATACCAGGGGTTATTGGAGTCCAACTTGTTATTAGGATTATGTGTAGGCAATCTCTTTTGTGCGCAAAAAAGTAGCACTTTTCATTCCTCCTGGTTAGATATTAAACAGGGGATAAAAGAGTTGGCTATGGTTAATGTTGTCGCCGAATATGCAGAGCATGAGACGGATAAGAGATTACAGGCGCAATATTTGAAATGGGTAACACGTAAACAAAACTCATTATTATCTGCACTGCAGCAATCTAAACAGCAAGCCATGTTAAAAAAGAACTATTGGCACAATGGTACTAACTAGTCCGCAGACAAATAAATTATATGCACTTTAAAACGGCTATTAGCACTTATTAAAGTGCTAATAGCCGTTTTTCTTACCTTACTTGCGCGTGGGGAACCAGCTGTTTATTTAACTGTTTGCGGTAATCACTTAGCTTTGTGGTATTCACTTTGCAGGGCAAATTTGGTTAACTCTTCAATAACCGATTTTTTTATCTCTAATTGCTGATCAGCGGGTATATGGTAACGTTCACTGAGCTGCTGGTAATCTTCATCACTTAAACTGACGGTTAAACGCGGGCGTTTAGGTTTTGTGTTGGTTGGTAAGGCTAGCAAATAGCGAATTTGCTCTGAAGGGCTAATACCCTTGTCCAGTGCGCTACGACGAATACTGTATTGCAGTTTTGTATCCATGTCGAAGGCAATTTGTACCGCTTTTGCCACATTGGCTGATTGCTGCCATTTTTTAGGTAACTCACCTTTTACCATGGTTATTCTCCTTTAATCCATAACTCAACAATGTCATTGGCCGGTCTTAAAAAAGACAGGTAGACATCAGTATCGCCATTTTCAAATATAAAAATATCAATAAAACGCTGCTCCTGGTCGCCTGCTAATGAATAAAACTCAAACTCACGGCCGTGCTGTTCTTCCTTAAACTGAGGAGGTGTATTGCCCCGGTAATCTTGCTGATGAAAATAACCCGTGGTCATAAAATCTTGCTGCAGATACTCAGCTGCAAGCATGTCTGCATAGGGATGCTCAGAGGTCAGTGGTTTTAAACGAGCCTTACCCGGTGCTTCAAAAATTTCAGAAAAATCTTCTAAATCAAATAAATCCCCGACATCCTGGCGGGTCAGTAATAAACTGACCTTTACAAATTTCTGTGGATTTTTAGGAAAACTGATATAAACAGGTTGCGGGCTATTACCCCGGCCTACTATCTGAGCATAATGTTCATGTTTCAATTCAACCGTATTGATTTCGCTCACCTCAAGCTGTTGTTTACGCATGGCTTGTGGAAGTGCAAAACTATCACCAAAGCTGAAAATGTCACCCACTTGCAGTTCGATCGGATGGTTTAATGTGCGCGTTGGCAGCGGCTGCTTTTTAGCAAACAGTGACTTAAAGAAACTCATTATTTCCCCTATTAAAAAGCAAAAACACGTATCAAGTCCACTGAGTCGTGTTACAGGCCTGGCTGTTTATTTTGTGAGTCTTTATTTGGTTTTTAAACGCGCCAGAATAGACTGAGCATTTGATTGCTGCGGACCAATGCCCGCCCCTTGCAGCTTACTTTTTAAGGAAGTATCGCTGTTTTCTGATTCAAGCTGTTCCGCGGCTTTTAATTTATCGTCGAACATGGCTTGTTTTTGTTTAATACGCTCTAAAGAATCTTTGGCACTTAACAGCTTTGAATTGCTGGCAACAAAATTATCTGTGATGGCCGATGTTGCTTTTTGTACGCTTTGTGTTGTTTTGACCATGCTTAACTGACGTTTATAATCTGTTAATTGGCGCTCACTCTTTTTAATTAACTCTTTTAAACGATCCGCACTTTTTAAGTAACTGTCATTTGCCTGCTGCTGATCTTCCGCGCTGTTTTCAAGTTCGGCAATTTTTTCAGCAACTTCAATGGCTAATGCCTCATTGCCCTGGTTAAGCGCCTGCATAGCGTAACCTTCATGCTCTTTAATACTGGCCTGTAATTGTGCCAATTCTCGTGCAGCCTGCATCTGTTTGGCCATGACTTCTGTTAAATCACGTTTAGCGATAGTGACGTGCTTCTCTGCATCGCGAATTTCTTGTTCAAAAATACGTGTCGAATTTGCATCGACAATAGCTTCACCCGTTTCGCGTGCACCGCCACGTACAGCGGTAATGATTTTTTTAAATATACTCATCTTTAATACTCCGAATTATTTTAAGTAGCTGCTCATTTCATTAATCACCTCAAGACTGTTATCACTTAAGGTCACAATCTCCAATTCAATGTCATCAAGTGTTGAGTTAATGGATAAAGCACCATTTAATACATATTTGTCTTCGACTTTGGCAAATGAAGAAAGCGGCATGGGAATATTCATCTCCAGCATCGCTTCCATCATATTGCTTCTTAGCTCAGGTTTAACTTCATCTTCACCCCAGAGGTAAGCGATACAAAGGATCTGGTTATCACTAATAGAGATAAAGATAGGAATCTCTTCCCGTCCAATAACTTCAACCTGTAATACATCAATCTCACCATTAATGGGTGTACAGTCAAAATTAAAACCAGTTTCACTCTTATCATCTAACTGATTAAGATGGGTCGCAATATTGTGAATATTCATAATACTCCTTATGGCAATTGACATTTAATGTCTCACTGACGGTTAATTTAGATTGCTTGTCATTATATGTCAAGCGATTCGGGACAGATCTTGTACAATTTATTTAATCTACTATTGCCTGTCCGGTTTTATTTTTCAATCACTGAGTCGATTTATGAGTGAAAACTTGCTTGCCATGACTGATTTAGTTTTTTTTTAAAGACTAAAGAGATTTACAGGTGAAATTTCCCCTCCGGAAGTAAGCTGATATTGATCTGTATTGAGTAAATTAATTATATTAGTGAGATTTTTCACATAATAGCTAATTTAGTAGTAATCTTTACTAATCTTTAGTAATTTATCTTGTTTATTTGAGAGGGTGAGTTGTATGTCTTTATTAAACGATGCCGCGTTACATCATTTTGAAAATCTTAATCACCGGATAGATTTAAACTCTCTAAAGCAGTCACAGCATACTGAATTAATGAAGGTTTTAGGATTAAGTGATTTTGTTGCCGAATCTTTAATTAAACAGCCGACATTATTAAGCGATTTATTAGACAGTGAATTACTCACCTTAGCAGATCGTAAAGAAATTATTGAAACTGAATTAAAAATCGCCATAGCGAAAGTTGCAGATGAAGTCACATTACATAAAGTTTTACGCTTGTTTCGTCGTAAACACATGGTAGTGATTGCCTGGCGAGAACTGCTCGGTAAAGCCAGCTTAGCTGAAAGTTTAGCGCATATCTCCTATTTGGCAGATCAATTGATTCGACAAACTATGTTCTGGTTGTATAACAAGCAGT
>DATBNI010000508.1:0-2927 GCA_036554425.1 Psychromonas sp. | reverse complement strand
TATGGTGCTAACCGGAAAGTCCAAATAGCCGACAATGGCATCTACAGAGCCCGGATAGTTTTTCAGTCGCGCAACAGCACCTTCATACAAGGTTTTGACCGGAAATTCTTTTCCCGTCTTTACCTCACTGTATTGATAAAGCTCATGAAAACAATACTCCTGGGCAGACTCGAGTGAACGCATCAGGGAAAGGTTGAATTCATCCGCACCAAAAACAAAAATATTTTTCACTGTACGGCCCTCTGTTTTGCTATTTATCCCTTCATTGCCATGAATTGCGGCTCTTAACGAGTTACCATTTACCTTAACGGCATATATGAGAATAGTTGATGCCGAGTTTTTTGTCTATCACAGGGAAAATCCCAAATTGGCCTTACTTGGAGTTGGGCTTTGCAGAGTAATATTAGCCAGCAGCGATGGCGTAGCGAAAATGTTATGTTTGCAGCAATATTTTCAGCTTAAATGCAGAGGGGCAGAAGTAAGCCTATCTTGCTTTTCCAACCCGGTTAGGGCCATTTTTTTTGGCAAGATAAAGAGCCTGATCTGCTCATATAATAAGCATTGCCAAACAAAAGCAGGCCATAATGAGTCAATCCATGCGAGTAAATTCATATTAGAGAATAAGTAGCTAAGGCGGTTTGTGTCCCTATATAATATGAGTTATCTACAAATATCCCAAAAAAGTATTTTCAATTTATCACGTGGACGTAAACGGTTTATTGAAACTTACGGCACCAAAAGTAAAAACAGCGGGCCGTGAGGTTCGCAAGATTGAAATCTCATAATTTGCCTAAATTTTTGTAACTAGCCGCATTCTTTGCGGCTATTTTTTTAGTGCATATAGAAGCCTGACTAATAAAAATTGAACTGGCTCATACGCGATCCCATTGCTATTGCCATTATTTTTAAAAAAGAGCGTTTATTTACGTTTATGACAGCGCAGATAAAAAGTAATTTCAGCGGCCTTCTTCGCTTTACTGTGCCACCCTTGACCGGCCGGCTCAAATTTATTGGATATTGCGGGCTCATCGTCCGTGTTATTAGCGAGAGAGTCAGAAACGACCGTCACACCTAATGAGCGGGACAGAACAAGCAATCCATCCTGTAACGCACGATTAACAAAGTCCACATCTCCCTCTTCAGTAAAATGTGGTGATATTTTAAATTTATCGATTGTTAACTGTTCAAACAGCCTAAACAGCGGAAGATCTGCGCCAAATTTATCAACGGTCAGTGCTATGCCCATCTTACTGAGATTGATCAGATTTTCATAAACGCTTGGGTTATCACTGTTAAAAATCACGTCATCGATTTCAAACTCCAGCCATTCTCTTGAACACTTGGTTTCCAGCAGAATAGTCTGCAAATCCCCAATAAAACTGAATTGTGATAATTGCACATCCGTTAAATTAATGGCAATACGTCCGAAATTAATCGCCGCTTTCTGCCAGATTACCGCCTGCAGTGCTGCTTTGCGGATCATAATAAGACCGATCGGGACCGCTAAACCGCAATGTTCAGCCAGGCTGATGAAGCTGTCCGAATGTAGCGCGCCACGCTGCGGGTGATTCCAGCATAACAGCGCTTCCAGCGCGACAATCTGCCGTTTACTCAGATCGTACTGAGGCTGGTAGTACAGCTCAAACTGATCCTGCGCCAATGCTTGTTTTAACGCTTCTGTAAATTTAGCCTGCTGCCGTGAATAATGGGTCAACTTTTTAGTATAAAAATAATAGGTCGTGGCGTTAGCAGACTGCTTGCCGGGTTTTAATGATAGTGCTGAATCATTCTCCTGCGTGGTGTTAAGATGGGATTTTCCACGCTGCATCGCTTTTTCCGCGTTGCCTAACAGAGTGTCTATGTCAGTGCCATCGTCAGGACAGAGGGCAATACCGATAGTCGCAGAGAGATGCACAGATGAATGGCTGATTTCAAAGCTAGGCTCAAATTGCGCGGCAATATTTTGCGCGATATCGGCCACTATCTGTTCATTAACCAACTCATCAACAATAATAACAAACTCATCATCACCAAAACGCGCAACAGTATCTTTTTCAGAAACACAGCTTTTAAGACGTTCTGCAATCTGCTGCAGAGCCATGTCTCCCGCATTATGCCCATGTCGTTCATTAATCGCCTTAAAGCCATTAATATCCACTAACAGCACCGCCATCATCCGCTGATTAAAGGTTGCCCGGGCTATTGCTTCCTCCAATCGGTTAAACAGAGCAACACGGTTAAATACCCCGGTCAGCGGATCATATTTTGATAAAAACTGTATTTTGGGCTCTACTCTTTTACTTTGATTTAAATCGAGAAAGGAAGTGATACGGCGGAGTTCCCCTTTTTCCTCGAGCTCAATAACATACACTTCTGACCAGGAATAATGAATCTCGCCACTTTTTGTGCGATATGCCGTATCTCCCTGCCAGCTTTTATTTTTTTGTAATGCAGCCTCTATATTCTCATCTTCACTGCTTTTAAATATGCTGATATGTGATTGCAGCAGCTCCTCTTTTGAATAACCTGTCGTATCGCAACAGGCCTTATTAGCCTCAACAATATAGCCATTTTCATCGCTGATAATGATGCATTCCAGCGTATGAGTGAATATATTGGCGGCAAGTTTGAGTTTTTCATCGGCGAGTTTACGGTCGGTAATGTCAATCACCGCCGCAAGACAGTCTGTTTCGGTAATGCCGAGATTGGCTTCGATAGACAGCCATCGCTTATTCTGGCCAACCTGTGCTAAGACCTGAAAGGATTGTACGCCATCACCCGCAAAGGCTTCTGCCAGAAAACGGTTGAAGTTATTGCGATGTTGGGCTGTCAGGTAGTTTGAAAACTGTTTTCCTACCAAGTTAGCGCGTTCAATACCCAATAGGCTCGCCCCGCGTAAATTGACCTGATTGATTACGCCATTGAGA
>DATBNI010000470.1:0-7440 GCA_036554425.1 Psychromonas sp. | reverse complement strand
GCCAAATCATTATTTAATCTGAAAGAGCTGTTTTTAATCTGTTTCTTTTTGAGTATCGGCTTGGGCGGATTGCCGAATATTGATCATCTAATGGTTGCCGGGATTTTATCCATTTTGTTATTAGGAAAAATCACACTTTATTTCCTCACCTTAAGTCGATTTAAATTACGCTCACGGACGTCGCTGTTCACCTCGTTTTCCCTGGCAAATTACAGTGAATTTGGCTTAATTGTCGCCGCCCTTGCCACTCATAAAGGTTGGTTATCTCAAGATTGGTTGATTATCATCGCCATTGCCGTGTCCTTTAGCTTTATTATCGCCTCCTTATTAAATAAATATTCGGATACTATTTACAGCCGCTTTAGCCGCCCTCTAAAACGTTTTCAAGCAACACGTTTACATAAAGATGATCGCCCGGTGCGGGTCGGCGATGCACAAATATTAGTGTTAGGGATGGGCCAAATCGGCACGGGGGCATATGACGCCCTAAAATTAACCTACGGTGAACGGGTAGTTGGTATCGATTACAATCATCAGAAAACCCTGATACATCGCGCCCATGGAAGACGGGTGATAACCGGTGATGCATTAGATTCAGACTTTTGGAATAAATTGCAACTGACCAATAATATTAAACTTATTTTACTGGCCATGCCGGATCATAATGGTAATCGTTATGCTGCGGAGCAACTTAATAAAATTAACAGCTGTAGTTTTAAAGTCGCGGCACTTGCACATTATCAAAGCGATCAGGCAGAATTAAATGAGTTTGGTGTTAATCAAGTTTACAATATGTACGAAGAAGCAGGCTCGGGTTTTGCCCGCCATGTTTGTGCTGAGTTGCAAATTTCATTAGTAAAAGATCATCATAATCAAGAGTTATAATCATTGATTTATTCAAATTAGACTTATTTATAACTAATTACTGTGATTTAGTGTGACTTTTATTGATTATTCTGCAAAAATCATCTATCAAATTATTATTTTTTTGTTTTGTCACAGCAAAGAGACAAGCATTAATCACTTAACAACCGATATCTTATTGATATCCGCTTTAAATAAAAGGTAACATTATGTGTTCTATTTTTGGTGTACTTGACATTAAAAGCGATCCGCTCGCTTTACGTCAACAAGCTATTGAAATGTCTAAACTGCTTCGTCACCGTGGCCCGGATTGGTCCGGCGTTTACGCGTCCGATAAAGCAATATTGGTACATGAGCGTCTTTCCATTGTTGATGTAAATACTGGCGCACAACCGCTGTATAATCAGAATAATACACATATCCTTGCAGTAAATGGTGAAATTTATAACCACAAAGACTTAGAAGCTGAATTAACCTGTGGTTATCAGTTTAAAACAAAATCTGACTGTGAAATCATCTTAGGGTTGTACGAAGAAAAAGGTAATGCCTTCTTAGATGATCTGAACGGTATCTTTGCTTTTTGCTTATACGACGCTGAAAAAGATAAATACCTGATTGGCCGTGATCATATGGGTATCATTCCGCTCTATATGGGCTGGGATGAACACGGTAATTTCTATGTTGCCTCAGAAATGAAAGCATTGGTGCCTATCTGTTCTAAAGTTCAAGAATTCCCACCGGGATCTTTTTTAGACAGTGAAATCGGTGAAATCACTCAATATTACACGCGTGACTGGATGCAGTATGATGCAGTAAAAAATAACGACGGCAGTGCTGCTGAAATCGGTCAAGCGCTTGAAGCATCTGTTAAACGTCAATTAATGTGTGATGTACCCTACGGTGTTTTACTGTCCGGTGGCTTAGATTCATCTGTTATCTCGGCTATCACCCAAAAATTTGCTAAACAGCGTATTGAAGACAATGGTGAAAGCGGTGCATGGTGGCCACAACTGCACTCTTTTTCTGTCGGACTTGAAGGATCGCCTGATTTAGCCGCCGCAGAAAAAGTAGCCAAAGAATTAGGCACTATTCACCACCCTATTATCTTTACCGTTCAAAATGGTATTGATGCACTGCGTGAAGTTATTTACCATATTGAAACTTATGATGTAACCACCATCCGCGCTTCAACACCTATGTACCTGATGGCACGCAAGATTAAAGCGATGGGCATAAAAATGGTACTTTCAGGTGAAGGGGCTGATGAAATATTTGCCGGTTATTTATACTTCCATAAAGCACCTAATGCTAAAGAATTACATGAAGAGTTAAACCGTAAACTCAGCAAACTGCACATGTTTGACTGTTTACGCGCTAACAAGTCAATGGCGGCTTGGGGTATTGAAGCACGCGTTCCATTCTTGGATAAAGAGTTCCTGGACGTTGCTATGCGTACTAATCCTGAACTTAAAATGATTAAAGATGGCCGTATCGAGAAAAACATTCTCCGTGAAGCCTTTGAAGGTCAGCTGTTAAGCGAAGTATTATGGCGTCAAAAAGAGCAATTTTCTGATGGTGTGGGTTACAACTGGATAGATACGTTAAAAGCGCATATTGAAACGCAAGTAACGGATCAGCAACTGGCAACTGCGCAGTTCAAATTCCCAATCAATACACCAGATACCAAAGAAGCCTATTTTTACCGCACCATCTTTGCATCGCATTTCCCGCTGGACAGTGCAGCGGAATGTGTACCGCACGGTAAATCAGTGGCTTGCTCAACCGTTGAAGCATTAGCCTGGGATGAGAGTTTCCAAAACAATGCAGATCCTTCTGGTCGGGCAGCAGGCATTCATAATGATGCCTACAATATTGCCTAACTAAAAGCTTAGTGATACCCAAAGAACTAAAAAGGTGAGTACTTGATTAATTCTTTTGGTATTAATTTTATAAAGCGTTCTGCGGAACGCTTTTTTTATACCCGGTCGAATATAAAATGTCCGAATTAAATCAGCAAAGCTGTCCTTGTAAAAGTGAAAAAACCTATCACCAATGTTGTTTCCCATTTCATTCGAAAACACTTAAACCTGTTACCTGCGAGCAGCTGATGCGCGCCCGTTTTAGTGCCTTTGTTTATCAACTGGGTGATTATTTATATGCGACATATCACCCTGACTACCGGGGTGATTTGAGTGTTGATGTATTATCCGAAAAAACCGTTGATTGGAAA
Source organism: Psychromonas sp. (assembly GCA_036554425.1). GTDB lineage: Bacteria > Pseudomonadota > Gammaproteobacteria > Enterobacterales > Psychromonadaceae > Psychromonas. The sequence goes on along the minus strand of DATBNI010000470.1, from coordinate 4,346 downwards.
AACTTGCAGATTTTAAGCACGACAAGTTTTTCCGATTCAGGTTACGTGGAGTTTAAAGCCTGGTGCTTAGATCAGGGTAAACTCGCCTGTCACCATGAACGCTCTAATTTTGTGAAAGAAAATAATGACTGGCTTTATTGTGATGGACTTATTTATCCTGAGCAAAAATCAGGTAAGATAACACGCAATGAAGCCTGTCCCTGCGGCAGCGGTAAAAAACACAAAAAGTGTTGTGCTAAATAACGCAGCACATAGCCACAACAAATAAGAGATCAAAATGGAAAAGAAAACACTACTGACCGATTGCCCCGACAGCAAAGGGCTGATTGCTCAAATTACCAATATCTGCCACAAACATCAGCTCAATATTATTAAAAATAATGAATTTGTCGACCACCAACACGGCCGTTTTTTTATGCGTACTGAAATTGAAGGTTATTTCAATGATCAGACACTGCTGGCCGATTTAGATTTTAGCTTACCAAAAGGCTCTCATCGGGCGTTAATCTCAGGACAAAAAAAACGTATCATCATTTTGGTCACCAAAGAAGCCCATTGTCTTGGTGATATTTTAATGAAGAGCACCTATGGTGGCATTGATGTAGAAATTGCAGCTGTCATTGGCAACTACGATACGCTAGAAGACTTGGTGACTAAATTTAACATCCCATATCATACCGTCAGTCATCAAGGTTTAAGTCGTGAAGAGCATGAAAAGCAAGTATTAGAGGCAATTGCGCCTTATACGCCGGATTATGTGATTCTGGCTAAATATATGCGCATTTTAACGCCTAATTTTGTTAAGGTTTATGAAAATAAACTGATCAACATTCATCACTCATTCCTGCCCGCTTTTATTGGTGCTAAACCTTATCAGCAAGCCTTTGATCGTGGTGTTAAAATTATTGGCGCGACGGCTCACTTTGTCAATAATGACCTTGATGAAGGACCTATTATTACCCAAGATGTGACCCACATTGATCATAGCTATAGTGCAGATGATTTAGTGAAAGCAGGCCGAGATGTTGAAAAATCGGTATTAAGCCGCGCATTACAACAAGTATTAGATGACAAAATTTTTGTTTACGCTAACCGCACTGTCGTTTTTCAATGAAAACAAAGTCAATCTCAGTTGAGAGACAAGTTAAATTGACTGTGCATTATGTTAACTTTTATAAATAAATGTTAGTGTTATATTTTAACTCGCTTTATCCCTCGCTAATAAATGGACATTAATATGAAAAAATTATTACCTGTTTTATCGCTGGCAGCAGGCCTGCTCTCTCCGGCGCTTCAAGCCAGTCAAACCCCGGCTATGTTCTCTACCATTGACGGCTTCAATGCACCTAATGCAAATAATGTCACTGGCGTTCGACTTGCGCTCTTTCATGGCAGAGTTAATCAGGTAAAGGGTCTCGACTTCGCCGCTTTCGGACTCTCTGAGACCAATAAAACCACTGGTGTAAACTTAAATTTTTTTGGTGCAGCCAAGGTAAATCAGGAGATGACAGGTGCTTCCTTAGGTATAGTCAACTGGCAGGAAGGTAATACAGTCGGTGCGAACGTTGGCGCCGTAAACCTAACCAATAATGTAAAAGGTGCCAATGTCAGTTTTGTCAATTATTCAACAGGTCATACCCTGGTTGATGTAGGCGCAGTGAGTTTCTCACAGCAATCAACTGTGCAGGTGGGTCTGTTTAACAAAACAGCACAAATTGACGGCATCCAGATTGGCCTGCTAAATTGCGCCGATAACGGGTTTTTTAAATGTTTCCCCTTTGTAAATTGGTCTAAGGATTTATCCGTTAAAATTTCCAATTAGCACGGTCACCCTTAAAACTGAAAAGCACTCTCCTAACAATGCTGTTGCTTAACAGCATTGTTGTCCTTCGCAACCTGCCTTTAATTTAAACGCTTTTTGTTATTTATTGAACAAAACAAAAAAAATATGCAACGAGCTGATTTTATTTGCTGTTTTCTATTTTCAACGCTTCACAAAAGGTGAATTTCTGTTATTATCCCTCGCGAAATGAAGGAGGGGTTCCCGAGTGGCCAAAGGGAGCAGATTGTAAATCTGCCGCGTAAGCTTCGATGGTTCGAATCCGTCCCCCTCCACCATTTCAATCCTTTCTATTACGTTTTACAAAACCATCCAGACTCAATAACTGCTCAGTTATTAATGTCCACTAAGTTTTATATTGTTAATTTCCTTTTATTACAAAATGCTCATCAATACTTTTTATCTGCTTTAAAAAAAGCCCAACATGTCAAACATGAAAAGCTTTATAAGAAAGCATATCGCTAATACTAGCCCTTTAATTCAGCTAACTTTAACTTGATGCGTTTTGCAGAAACCGGATAAGCTGTGCCCAACTGCTGCGCAAACAAAGACACCCTTAACTCCTCCATCATCCAATAAATTTCAGCTAATTGTTGATTATCATTTTCGCTCGCCAGCAGGGTCTTACAAAGACTATGGTAACGAGTCTCAAGTTCATTGAGTGCGATAGTATGTAAACGATCCTGCGTAGGATTGATGGGCAGCTTTTCCAGGCGTTTTTCCAATGCCATTAAATAACGTTTCAAATCAGTTAATTTATCTTCTCCAACCTGACAGGCAAAGCCAGGAAAAATAAGACGATTTAATTGCGATTTAATATCGCCCTGCGCCACCAGCATGGTTAAATCAACTTTCCCCTTGAGTTTTTTATTCACCGCATAAGCCAGAGTTAATATCTGCTCAACTAACTGGGTGATTATTAAGGTAGTTTCAGCCAATTCAGCGCGTACTTTCTCCTTTTGCAATGCAAATTCGGCTTCGCTGCGGGGAATTTGTCGATCCTTTAAAATCGCATCAACGGCACAGTTAATACAATCATCAATTAACTCTTTGACTTGCCCGAAGGGATTAAAATAAAGCCCTAACTTGGCCTTATTGGGCAAACTTTTCTGCAGATATTTAATCGGTGACGGCACATTTAACAATATCAAACGGCGCAGACCTTCCTTGCTCATTCGCGCGGCCTTTTGCTCACTGTCAAACAGCTCAATGGCCACGCTTTTATTTTTATCCACCAGCGCCGGGAAAGCTTTAACTTGATAACCGCCGTGATCTTTACTGAATGACTGGGGTAATTTTCCAAAACTCCAGGCCACTAAATCGGTTTTTTCAATCCCCTGCTTCGACACTTTAGACAGAGTCTCTTTAACCTGGCCTTTTAACTGATGCTGTAAAAGTGTTAAATCTGTTCCTCGGCTGATGCTTTTGCCCTTCTCATCAATAATATTAAATTTCATTTTAAGATGTGTTGGTAATGCCGTTATATCCCATGAATTCTCCGGAATGCGTACCCCGGTCATGCGCAGCAGTTGTTTCTCAAAAGCTTCAAGCAAGGGAGTTTTTAACGGCTCCATGACGGCCAATGCGGCCTGCGCGTAATTTGGCGCGGGTACAAAATTTCGACGCACTGTTTTTGGCAGGGTTTTAATCAAGGCGATTAATAATTCTTCGCGCAATGCGGGTATCTGCCAATCAAAACCACTGGGCTGAAGCTGATTTAATAACGCCAGCGGAACATCAACGGAAACGCCATCCTGGGCAGTACCAGGCTCAAAAGCATAACTTAAGCGCAGTTTAAAGTTTCCCTGCTGCCAACAATCAGGATAGGCATTTTCGGTCACTTGCTCAGCGCCGTGGGCCATCACTAAACTGCGCTGGTAATTTAATAAATCAGGTTGTTTTTCCTTTTCGCGATTCCACCAGCTATCAAACTGTTTAGCGCTGGCCACATCGGTCGGGATATGCTGATCATAAAAATAGAATAAGGTCTCATCATCCACCAGAATATCGCGGCGACGGGATTTATGCTCCAACTCTTCAATATCTTCAAGTAACAGTTGGTTCGCTTTGAAGAACTGATGACGCGTGACAAATTCACCTTCCACCAGCGCATGACGAATAAAGAGCTCCCTGCATAAAAGCGGCTCTATTTTGGTATAGATGACCTTGCGTTTAGTGACGATCGGCACGCCGTAAAGGGTCTGGTTTTCAAATGCGCCAACCACCCCCAGCTTTTTCTGCCAATGGGGTTCACTGTAGCTGCGTTTAATAAGGTGCTGTGCCTGCTGTTCAATCCATTCAGGTTTGATCCGTGCAGCCGTTCGTCCAAACAGTTTTGCTGTTTCAACTAATTCAGAAACCATTGTCCATTTAGGCTGTTTTTTAAATAATGCAGATCCCGGAAACAGATAGAACTTGCTGTTACGCGTACCGAGGTATTCAGCTTCTTTATCCTTAAAACCTATGTGCGACAGTAAACCCGCTAATAACGCACATAGGTTTTAAA
>DATBNI010000466.1:0-6860 GCA_036554425.1 Psychromonas sp. | reverse complement strand
ATGAGACATCAAACCCGACAATTCGGTTAAAGTCATAACCATACTCTAACTTAAAACCGTTTCCATAATCGTCATCCCAAACCTCATATCCATCATCTTCAACCGTAAGATCAGTTTGAGATATTCCGAGCCCAACACGCGAACCAGAAAAATCATCTGCTGACACTGAAGCAGCAGAAAACAAAACCACAAGTAATGAAGTTCCAAATACTAAATTTTTCACACAAACATCCTTATTTAACAACAACCAAAATCGGCGGTCTATGTTATTCCTTTGGGATGAAATGCACAAGACAAGTCAAATAAAAGCCAACGTTAAATAATTTAAATTTATTTTCTTGCTAGATATTAATAATAAGCCCGTCAGGAAATATTTTTGATGGTGATACCGCACCTCCCTAAATCACAGATAAAAAAGCCCCAGGGTTAAGTGAGCCTGAGATGAAAGTAATTGAAATTTAAGCCGGACAGCCATACTTTTTTGCTAATAACCCAACCAATGCAGCAACGAGATCCCACTTCCATTTTTCTTGCAATGAACAAATGCTTTAGCAACAGAAATCATGGAGCGAATTGAACGTCAGTTCAGTATCATGAGCGGGCAAAGCTCAGCGTGCCCTTGTTGATTTCTGTTGGTTCGGCTCTGCACATGGATGTGCTGTCCGGACTGGTGCGTTAAAAGCGGTTGGGCAGTACGAGATCAAAAAATGGCTAGGGGTGACGCTTTTTGCCTACTTTTTTTCGGCATTTAGAAAAAGTAAGGTCGCCGTCAGGGCGAAAGACCAACAAATAAGGTTAACTCAAACGCCAGAAGCGAAAGCCTATGACAAAGCAATCCAGCTGCAACAACACTCCCATGCGGAGCGTGCAGAACAACAGGCAAAAAAAAGCCCCAGGGTTAGCTGAGGCCAAATAACAAATTAAGGGCTAAAGCCTCAAACCATTATTTTGTTTGCGGACGCATATGCGGGAACAGCAATACGTCACGTATGGTATGACTGTCGGTGAATAACATCACCAGACGGTCGATACCTATACCTTCTCCCGCCGTTGGCGGCAAACCGTGCTCAAGTGCGGTGATATAATCCGCATCGTAGAACATTGCTTCATCATCACCTGATTCTTTCTGGGCAACCTGATCCATAAAACGCTCGGCCTGATCTTGAGAATCATTAAGCTCGGAGAAACCGTTAGCAAGCTCACGTCCGCCGACAAAAAACTCAAAACGGTCGGTGACACTCGGATCCTGATCATTACGGCGTGCAAGGGGTGAAACCTCAGCCGGGTAAGCTGTTATAAAGGTAGGTTGAATCAGTTTGTGCTCCGTTGTTTCTTCAAAAACTTCGGTTAACACTTTGCCTTCACCCCAGCTGTCTTTGATATTCACATTTAAACGCTCGGCTAAGGCTTTAAGGCTTGCCATGCTTTCCAGTTCCGAGGCTTCAATCTCGTCATTGTAGGCCAGTACAGATTCTTTCATGGTCATGCGGATAAAAGGAGCACCAAAGTTAAACTCTTGATCGCCGTATTTAACCATGCTTGAACCTAATACATTTTCTGTAATGCTGCGCAGCATATCTTCCGTCAGGTTCATCAGGTCGATATAATCCGCATAGGCTTGATAAAATTCGATCATGGTAAATTCAGGGTTATGGCGGGTTGAAAGCCCCTCGTTACGGAAACTGCGGTTAATTTCAAAGACACGTTCAAAGCCACCGACCACTAAACGTTTAAGGTTCAATTCAGGGGCGATACGCAGATACATTTGTAAGGAGAGTGCGTTATGGTAAGTTTCAAAGGGTTTTGCCGCCGCGCCGCCGGGAATCGCCTGCAGCATGGGCGTTTCTACTTCCATAAAATCACGATCATTTAAGTACTGACGGATAGCATTAACGATTTTATTACGTAAGATAAATGTCTTACGGGAATTTTCATTGGCAATCAAGTCCAGGTAACGCTGGCGGTAACAGGCTTCAGTATCAGCGAGGCCGTGGAATTTATCGGGTAAGGGACGCAGCGCTTTCGTTAGAATACGGATGTCATTGACTTTAACGCTTAACTCATTGGTTTGGGTTTTAAATAAAACCCCTTTTGCACCAATAATATCGCCTAAATCCCATTTTTTAAATTCAGTGTTGTAAAAACCTTCGGCGAGATTATCGCGGGTAACATAAACTTGAATGCGGCCGCCCATATCCTGAACAGTCGCAAAACTTGCTTTGCCCATGATACGGCGCATCATCATACGACCGGCAATACTGACTTCAACGGCCAGCTCTTCAAGTTCTTCTTTGCTTTTATCATCATAGCGTGCATGTAAATCATCAGAAATACTGTCACGGCGGAAGTCATTCGGAAATGCCTGTCCCTTGTCACGCATTGCATCTAATTTGGCCAGACGTTGGGCCATGATTTCATTTAACTCTTGTTGCGGTGCTTCTGCTTGCTTCTGCTCTGACATGATAGTTCCTATTTGGGTCTTTCTATAATAATTTATTAATGCGCTTAAGTGGCGAGTTGGCCGCCATTTATAAACCAGATTTTAAGCTGGCTTCTATAAATTTATCCAGGCCACCGTCCAATACCGCCTGGGTATTGCGACTCTCAATACCGGTTCTTAAATCTTTGATGCGCGCATCATCTAAAACATATGAACGTATTTGACTGCCCCAACCAATATCGGATTTACTGTCTTCACTGATTTGTTTTTCAGCATTCTGCTTTTGTAATTCATATTCATACAATTTGGCTTTGAGCTGCTTCATTGCCTGATCTTTATTCTTATGCTGTGAGCGGTCATTTTGACACTGCACCACAATATTGGTGGGTACGTGAGTGATACGCACCGCTGATTCTGTTGTATTGACGTGTTGACCGCCCGCCCCTGACGCACGGTATACATCAATGCGCAAATCCGCCGGGTTGATCTGAATATCGATATCATCTTCAATCTCAGGATAGACAAAGGCAGATGCAAAGGAGGTATGACGGCGCCCTGATGAATCAAAGGGTGATTTTCGGACTAAGCGGTGAACCCCGGTTTCGGTGCGTAACCAGCCAAAAGCATATTCGCCCGTAAAACGTATGGTTGCCCCTTTGATACCGGCAACATCACCCGCTGAGACTTCCATCAACTCGGTTTTATAACCATGTGCTTCTCCCCAACGCAGGTACATGCGCAGGAGCATATTTGCCCAGTCCTGCGCTTCTGTTCCGCCCGAGCCCGATTGAATATCTAAATAGCAGGAGCAGGCATCGTGATTGCCCGAGAACATACGGCGGAACTCTAACAGTTCTAATTTTTTTTCCAGTTGATTGACTTCTGATTCTGCTTCATCAAAACTGTCCTGATCGTCGTCTTCAATGGCCATATCAATCAGCATTAGAATATCTTCGGTTCCCGCGTCTAACGCATCTATGGTTTCAACAACCAGCTCTAAGGCGCTGCGCTCTTTGCCTAATGCCTGCGCGCGTTCCGGTTCATTCCAGACTTCAGGTGATTCCAGTTCACGACTGACTTCCTCTAAACGCTCTGCTTTGGCATCGTAGTCAAAGATACCCCCGAAGCACTTGCGCGCGTTCAGTCAAATCTTTTACTTTATTTACTATAGGATTTACTTCGAACATCAAAATCTCAATTAGTCTAATGATAAAAATGAGTCGAATTTTAACCAATATCAGCGCAAATAAATAGAGCAGAACAAAAATAAATATCCTTCAAAACCCTGACTGTAAAGTTGCTGAAGGGGGATTTAAACCCTGCGGGGGGCGACTTTTATCTACCTTAATTTTGCACGCTTTGGGTGGTCACTGACGCTAAGCCGTGATCCGGTTTTTTGCGGCAAAAATAGCTTTTCATCCCCTTTATAAATAAAAAACCAGACAGGGTTAAAAACTTAAGCGTCAATATCTTATATCTCCCCTGCTGTGCAATATTTTGCCGTGCGCCTAAAAAACAAAATTAAGTTGTTTTTTTGCCTTTTATTTGGTGCAATTATTTGCCATTAAAGTAAAGTTAAGCATCACGTATGCAGATCATGAATAGTGGTCACATATAACCAAGGTTCACCCTCACCCGATACAGGTGGGAAGTGACGCAATTTACCAATTGTATTAAAGGAGAATGTTATGGAGATGTTATCCGGCGCCGAGATGGTTGTCCGATCATTACAAGACGAAGGTATTGAACATATTTTCGGTTACCCAGGTGGCAGCGTATTAGATATTTACGATGCGATTTTTCAATCTGATAAAATTGAACATTATTTAGTACGCCATGAGCAAGCTGCTGTACATATGGCAGATGCATACTCACGTGCAACCGGTAAAGTGGGTTGTGTACTAGTAACAGCTGGCCCTGGTGCAACAAACTGTATTACAGGTATTGTAACAGCTTACATGGACTCTATTCCATTAGTTGTGTTATCTGGTCAAGTACCAACCAATTGGATCGGCGATGATGCTTTCCAGGAAGCAGATATGATCGGCATCTCGCGTCCCGTGGTAAAACACAGTTTTTCATGCCGTACCGCTGAAGACATTCCAATGGCGATCAAAAAAGCATTTTATATCGCATCAACAGGCCGTCCCGGACCAGTGGTTATCGATCTTCCAAAAGACGTACAAAGCCCCCTGCACAAATTTCCTTATGAGTATCCTAAATCCGTTGAGCTGCGTTCATACAAACCAACGCTAAGTGGTCATAAAGGACAAATAAAACGTGCATTAGCTGCTTTATTAGGCGCTAAAAAACCCGTGCTTTATGTTGGTGGCGGATCGATTATTGCCAATGCATCTAAGCAGATTCTTGAGCTTGCGGAAAAGCTAAATCTGCCGGTAACTAATACCCTGATGGGTTTAGGCGCATTTCCCGGTCAGCACAAACAAAACATTGGTATGTTAGGCATGCACGGTACTTATGAAGCTAACTTATCAATGCATAACGCAGATCTGATCTTCTCTGCCGGCGCTCGTTTTGACGATCGAGTAACCAATAATGTTGATAAATTCTGCCCGAATGCAAAAATTATGCAGATAGATATCGACCCAACATCGATTTCTAAAAACATTCATGCGGACCTGCCAATTGTAGGATCGATTGAAGTTGTACTTCAGCAGATGTTAGACCTACTTGAAGAAACTAAAGCAACGAATGACAGTGAAAGTATTAATGCTTGGTGGGATCAAATTAATGAATGGCGTGCTAAAGACTGCCTTGCTTACCAAACATCTGAAACACACATCAAGCCACAACAAGTGATTCAATGTTTATATAAAGTAACCAAAGGGGATGCTATCGTTACTTCTGACGTTGGTCAGCATCAAATGGTTGCCGCACAATATTACCCATTTAAAGAACCTCGCCAATGGATCAACTCTGGTGGAGCCGGCACGATGGGCTTTGGTTTACCAGCTGCAATGGGTTGTAAGATAGCATTCCCAGATCGCCCTGTTGTATGTGTAACGGGTGATGGCTCTATTCAAATGAATATTCAAGAGTTATCAACCTGCATGCAATACAACATTCCTGTTGTTATCTTGCTATTAAACAACCGTTCATTAGGTATGGTAAAACAGTGGCAAAAAATGTTTTATGGCGGTCGCCAATCTCACTCTTATATGGATAGCGTGCCGGATTTCGTTAAATTATCTGAAGCATATAACCATATTGGTATCAAAGTTGATACTATTGATCAGCTTGAGCCGGCATTAGAGCGTGCATTTGAATTAAAAGATCGCGTGGTATTTATTGATGTAGCTATAGACCCTGAAGAACATGTTTACCCGATGCAAGTTAAGTTCGGCAGTATGCAAGACATGTACCTGAGTAAAACGGAGAGAACTGATGCGTAGTATTATTTCAGTATTATTAGAAAATGAACCAGGTGCGCTTGCCCGTGTTGTTGGTTTATTTGCACAACGCGCATATAACATCGAGTCATTAACCGTTTCACCAACTAACGATTTAACATTATCAAGAATGACGATTACAACTGAAGTTGATTGTAAAGCGACACTTGAGCAAATGATGAAGCAATTACACAAGTTAGTTGACGTGTTACGTGTTTCTGAATTAACAGAAGGTGCACATGTTGAACGTGAATTACTATTAATCAAAGTACGTACTTCTAACAATGAAGATCGTGAAGAAGTAAAACGTACCTGTGATATTTACCGAGGTCAAATAGTAGACATCACTCAACATCTTTACACTATTCAATTAACAGGGGCAGGCGTTAAGTTAGATGCGTTTATTGATACGATTAATAATGCAAGTGAAATTGTAGAAGTAGTTAGATCCGGAGTTTGTGGCATAGCGCGCGGTGAAAAAGCCTTACGCGGTTAATTTCCCCTAGGGTAATTGGTTATAAACAATGCAAAGTGCAGGAATCTGGCTTTGCATTTTTTTTTGATAATTAAGGAGTTGCTATGTTCGAGCTCGGCGCATTATTACTTTCAGCCGGTGTTCTGTTTATGTTTGGGCTATCAGTCATGAGCTTAACCGTCATTGTGATGATTTTGATCTTGAGTTTTATTTTATTGAGTACTTTATCCTTGATCTTTAAATTTGGCTTTTGGATATTATTAGCTTTTGCCCTATATTATTGTTTTTTCGCCCAAAATAAGGAGTCGTAATGAAAAAAATTATTTCCCTATTAACAGTCTTAGTTGCAGGATTACTCCTGATCAGCACGCAACTTTCTGCCAGCCCGTTAAGCGTTGAAGATCAATATATCAGAGCGACACCGCCTAACAGCACCAACAGCGCCGCCTTTATGGTGATCAAAAATGCACATAATAAAGACATTAAACTGCTTGCAGCCGGCAGTGAGATAGCTGATCGTGTCGAGTTACATCAG
>DATBNI010000462.1:0-4243 GCA_036554425.1 Psychromonas sp. | reverse complement strand
ATGAAATAGCTCAAAGCTATCATATTTCCAAAAATCATCTGATGAAGATTGTTCAGCAACTGAATGTTAAGGGACATTTATTAGCGATTCGCGGGAAAAATGGCGGCATTAAATTAAACCGTTCCCCCAGTGATATTAATATCGGCAGTCTGGTACGGGAAATGGAAGATGACAACAAATTAGTAGAATGTTTTGGTGATAATAATCACTGCGTGATCAGCCCAAGTTGTCAATTAAAGAGTATTTTTGCCGAAGCGCAAGGGAGCTTTTTTGATACCTTGGACAAATATACACTGGCTGATTTAGTGTCTGTTAAGCAACAGACTGAACTAGGCGAATTACTGGCTATTGACGTTTTATAGCTTGAAATTATTCATAAATAAGCCTATCGGATTAACCGTTCTATTACATTGAGCCCCTCATTATGATCAATATTTCAAATCCTAAAAGCAATCCTAAACCCGGCATGGCCTTTTTTGAATTCGCCTTTCGCCCCTTGTTTTTACTCGCTTCCCTGTTTAGCATTTTTAGCTTGTTAATATGGAATGGCATATTAACCGGAAACCTTGCTCTTAATCTTTATGGTGGTCCCCTCTGGTGGCACATGCATGAAATGTTATTTGGATTTGTGGCTGCCATTATTGTTGGATTTTTATTAACTGCGGTACAAAATTGGACTGGAGTACGTGGTTTAAATGGTAAAGGCTTATCGCTTTTGGTTGCTCTCTGGCTAATCGCAAGAACATTATTTTTCTTTCCTGATACCTTTTCCCATTCGCTTATCGCCATTGTAGATATCGCCTTCCTGCCTCTGGCGGCGACAATATTAGCTTACCCTATTATCAAAGTTAAACTGTGGCGCAATCTCATGTTTATTCCCATATTATTAATCATGGCCGGCACTAACGCTATGATGCATTACAGTATCGCCTCTCAAAATACTCAATTAATGAGTACAGCGAGCACTGCAATGATTTTACTGGTGACCTTAGTGATGTGTGTTATGGGCGGCAGAGTCTTTCCCATGTTCACCGCCAACGGGACAAAAACACCCCGGGTAAACGCCATCCCTTGGTTAGAAAAACTGGTGCTGGGCAGTACCTTACTCGCCGTATTAACCGCCTTTAATTTTATTCAACTACCTGCAACTGTGGTAGCTGTTATCTTCTTTGTCGCGGCGATAGCCAATGCGATACGCGCATTTCGTTGGAAAATATGGGTGACCTTCAAAACCCCTTTAGTTTGGTCTCTGCATCTGAGTTATTGGTCTATTGCAATCGGCCTGTTTATGGTTGGTTTATCACAGATAACGGCATCGGTCAGCCACTCACAGGCTATTCATGCGTTAACGGTTGGCGCCATGGCAAGCATGATCCTGGCGATGATTTCACGCGTCTCATTGGGCCATACCGGCAGAAATATTGTTGTTGGTAAAATAATGACAATGGCTTTTATAGCGATAATTTTGGCTTTTATCATGCGTGTTTTTGGCAGTTATTGGATCGTTAACTATAGCCATGTTATTTCAATGGCCGTTGGTTTTTGGGTGATTGGATATGGCTGCTTTGTGGCACTCTATTTCCCAATTTTAACTAAAGCTAGAGTGTGAAAATTATTATAAACAGATAAAAATTAGCGAATTTGCTATTAATTAAAAGGAGAATGTTATGGGCTGTTGTGGACAATGTGGTGGTACTAACCACGAAGAGAAAGAACAAGAACAAACTGAACAAGAGCAGAAACAACAAACAAGCGAAGAGTAGTTTCTTGTGAAAATAAAAAATCCAGTAGCCCTTTCTGTTACTGGATTTTTTTCGTTTCGCAGTGCCTTAAAAACTTAAAACCCGCAGGCTGCATTAATCAGGTGTGGAATCCAGATTAAATATAGAGCTCTAATGAGTTGAAACCATAAGCTGAAAAACTGCGCTGTAATGCGCTAAAATGAGCCGATTCATCAAAGCTGTAGGCCTTAGTAAGATAAGCTTGATGGTTATTTTCTTTTACTGTCATCTCACTTTCCCCGAGCAATTGGGTTACCCGCTGAGCAATCGCATTACCCGAATCCACTAAGTTGATTTTGTATTTGAAACAGCGGGTAATTTCTGCTTTTAATAAAGGAAAGTGAGTACAGCCTAAGACTATAGTATCGGGCATTTTTTCTAAGATTAACCAGGGTGCTAATGCCGCTTCAATATCTGCCTGCTGTATTAATTTTCCATGCAGCTTTAACTCCGCCAGTTTAACTAATTGGGTTGAGCCAATTTTCAATACCTGCTTATCCGCCGCAAACTCATCAATAAGCCGAGCGGTATAAACGCCATTAATAGTCGCGGGTGTTGCTAATAAACCTATGACTCCATTTTGGGTTAAAAATGTGGCGGGTTTGATTGCCGGCACCACACCCACAATGGGAATAGCGAAGTGTTCGCGCAAATACTTTAATGCAACGGTGCTGGCAGAATTACAGGCAATAACAATCAAATCAATTTTGTGCCTGCTCACAAATGAACTCAGTAAACCCGTTAAACGCCGGATAAGAAAATCCGCCTTTAATTCACCATAGGGGAAATAAGCATTATCAAATAGATAGAAGCATTTGATAGCCGGTGACTGTTTAATCACTTGTTCAAAGACAGATAACCCCCCGACGCCGGAGTCAAATATAAGCACCTGTTTTACTGACATTATTGATCCATTTAAATATTATCGAGCGGACTATTTTAACCTGATATGAAGAAATTAAGAAATAAAATGAATTTATCTGGTCAAGTTACTGGCGCTACTTTAAAATTCGACCATTATGTCTGCCACCACAAGGTTAAAAATGAGTCTGCAATTTGTTGATCCTGAGAATTATGAAACACTGTTAGCCGCTAAAGAAGAGCTGCTTAACAAACAATTTGCCACCTTTAACCCGCCTGCATTGGAATGTTTTGCTTCACCCAAGTCACATTATCGGATGCGCACTGAGTTTCGCGTATGGCACGATGGTGATGAACTTTATTACATCATGTTTGATCAACAGACCAAACAAAAATTCCGCGTGGATCAATTTCCCCCGGCAAGTGAATTAATTAATAACTTAATGCCGGTCTTAATTGAAGCATTAAAATCGGCTCCGGTGCTGCGTTATAAATTATTCCAGGTTGATTTTTTATCTAACTTAAGCGGTCAGGTTATTGTAAGCCTGCTTTATCACAAACAACTTGACGATCACTGGTTAGTGGAAGCAGAGCGTATTAAAGCTGAATTAACAAAACAGTTTGATATCAACTTTATTGGTCGTGCCAGAAAACAAAAAATATTGCTCGATTGCGATTATGTCATCGAGGAACTCCAGGTAGATGGTAACAAACTGTTTTATCAACAAATTGAAAATAGCTTTACCCAACCTAATGCCAAGGTCTGTGAAAAAATGTTGCAGTGGGCAGTTGACTGTACCCGTGACAGTCAGGGTGATTTACTGGAGCTTTATTGCGGTAATGGTAATTTCTCATTGGCACTGGCAAAAAACTTTAATAAGGTTCTAGCCACTGAGATAGCAAAACCATCGGTCCAGTCAGCGCAGTTTAATATTGCCAAAAACAATATCACTAACGTGACTGTTATTCGAATGTCTGCTGAAGAATTTACTCAGGCAATCAATGGCGAGCGTGAATTTCATCGCTTAGAAGGGATAGCGTTAAGCGATTACCAATGTAATACTATTTTTGTGGATCCGCCCAGATCCGGCCTTGATGATGAAACGGTCAAGATGGTGCAGCACTACGACAATATTTTATATATCAGCTGTAATCCGGAGACCTTGTCGCGTAATCTGGAAGTATTTAGCGAAACACATGACATAAAACGTTTTGCTTTATTCGATCAATTCCCTTATACCCACCACAGCGAAGCGGGTGTTTATTTGGTTAGACGATAATATTAATCGAACAGCGAAGCGATTGCTTCGCTGTTTTTATTTTGACGCTTTGATGTAGGATCCAATCACGGTAACCGGGTGCTGTGTCATTATTTGCTGCAGTGCCTGATACACATTAGGATCTTCCTGATGCCCGTCAATATCTATAAAGAAGTGATATTTACCAAACTCTGATTTGGTTGGCCGTGACATAATTGAAGTGAGGTTAACTTTCTGCTGTGCAAAGGCTGCCACAATATTGCCCAAAACACCGGGAGAATCCTTTTCATTTTTAACCACTAAACTGGTTTTATACTGCTGCTCAGCCAGGCGCCGTTGTGA
>DATBNI010000427.1:0-6946 GCA_036554425.1 Psychromonas sp. | reverse complement strand
TAGTCCAGCCTGCCGGTGCGGTATTATTTTTAATTGCGGCATTTTCAGCGGGCAGACCAAATGCATCCCAGCCCATAGGCTGCATGACATTTTTACCCTGCATACGCTGGTAACGGGAAACCACATCACCGATAGTGTAATTGCGTACGTGACCCATGTGCAGTTTGCCACTCGGGTAGGGGAACATAGAAAGGCAGTAATATTTTTCTTTAGAGGGGTCTTCCGTGGCCTTAAATGACTGGTTTTCATCCCAATTAGTTTGGAATTTTTTTTCAATCTCTTTAGGATTATATAACTCTTGCATATTGTGTCTGCCTAGCAATGATAGATGAAATAATAAATAATGCGTTAGGATACAGGAGCAACGACTTAGCAACAATAAATATGAGTAATAAGCTGTTTTTTCCTGATGATTTTTTTATTAAATCTAAAAATCACTTAGCCAATCGACTGTTTTAGCGGCAATTAAGGTTAGAAAAGAATAAATTATGCACAGAATCTGTGCAGCTTGTTGGTTTTGTAGGCGAACGGTTCTTTTTTGTTATTTTAAGCTTTACAATTAAACCCTATAATCTGTATTATTCGCCTCGTTCCGGAGGGGTGGCAGAGCGGCTGAATGCACTGGTCTTGAAAACCAGCGAGGGTTAATAGCTCTCCGAGAGTTCAAATCTCTCCTCCTCCGCCACACATTAAAAACCCGCTGTTTTTACAGCGGGTTTTTTGTTTTATACGACTGGTTTTATATGTTACAAGAGTCTGAATCTCTCCTGTTCTTTATTCAGCCACATTTAAAAAGGCTTCTCTGATGAGAAGCCTTTTTTCGTTTCGGCACCTTTTGAATCTTCAGTTGACGCTGTTATAAATCCTGCCTTATTAAAAAATACTATAGCTGTTGATTAAGATTAATCATTCCACCAATTCCACTAGTTTAGTGGTCTATTTAGGTGCAGTAGTCAGCTGTTACGCAATTAAATAGCTTGCTGCCAAGCGTTATTAATTTGATTAAAAACTATTTTTTGATGGATTTGTGCGCAAACAAACTTTTTTTGTTCTTCTAGGCTTTACAAGTTAAGCATTGAGTCTGTATTATCAGCCTCGTTACGGAGGGGTGGCAGAGCGGCTGAATGCACTGGTCTTGAAAACCAGCGAGGGTTAATAGCTCTCCGAGAGTTCAAATCTCTCCTCCTCCGCCACATTAAGAAAACCCGCTGCCTGCAGTGGGTTTTCTCATTTATAAAGCCTCTCGTTTTAGCCATCTATTTTCTTTTATCTAACTGTCTTTAAGCCTTAGCTATTTTGTTGCTTATAAATATAAATTTTCATGCTATATTTATCCTCCTTTGATGACCCTGTTGTGTTTGTTTTCATTGTCATAATCCCTGATGACTAAAAGACTATTATCCGATTGTGATCTCTTTTTTAGCGTCGCTTGTTTAAGTTTTAGCTTAATGTTTTAGTTGTTGCTTTGGCATTAACGGAGAAATTTTTTGATAAATATCCTGTTGGTTGATGACCATGAATTAGTTCGCACAGGGATTTGCCGTATCATTGATGATGTTCGAGGCATGAAAGTTATTGGAGAGGCACAAAGTGGTGAGGAGGCCGTAAAATGGTGCCGCAAGCATCACCCCGATGTCGTCTTGATGGATATCAATATGCCCGGTATTGGTGGTTTAGATGCAATGCACAAAATTTTGCGTATAAATGAAGATATCAAAATTATTATGCTCACTATGCATACCGAGAATCCTTTCCCGTCAAAAGTAATGCAAGCCGGGGCGTCCGGTTACATAAGTAAATCTGCCGGCCCGGATGAGGTGTTAAATGCTATCCGTCTGGTGCATTCCGGACAGCGTTATTTAGCGCCGGAAATTGCGCAGAAAATAGCACTTTCACAACTATCTCCCTCTGCTGATGATCCTTTTAGCGTGCTTTCTGAAAGAGAGTTACAAATTATGATGATGATAACGAAAGGGCAGCGTGTGGTGGATATATCGGAGCAACTTGGTTTAAGCCCGAAAACAATTAATAGCTACCGTTATCGTTTATTTGATAAACTCGATGTAAAGGGTGATGTTGGTTTGACTCATTTGGCGATACGTTATGGCATGCTTGATACAGATCTGCTGTAACCTATTACGGGTAAATGCTGCAATATGCTGATCTTCTGCGGGCGGCTGAAAATGGATAATCCAGCATTGTTAAGTGGTTTTCTGTGCGAGGTTGGTTTTTTATATGAGTGAGTTTTGCTCTGCAAGTTTTTTAAAAACAGTCACCTCTGAACCGGGTGTCTACAGAATGTTTAATCAACAAAAAGTGATTTATGTTGGTAAAGCAAAAAATCTGAAAAAACGCTTAAGCAGTTATTTCAGCCTTACCCAAAAACACCCTAAAACATTAGCCTTAGTCAGTCATATTGACAGAATTGAAGTGACTGTCACCCATACAGAAACTGAAGCGCTGATCCTCGAACACAACTTTATCAAGCGCTACAAGCCTCATTATAATGTGTTATTGCGCGATGACAAATCTTATCCTTACCTGTTTTTAAGTGACCATAAACACCCGCAACTGACCTTGGTGCGTTCCCAAAACAGCAAAAGAAAAGGGACTTATTTTGGCCCTTATCCGAGTGGCGGGGCGGTCAGAGAAAGTCTGCATTTAATGCAAAAACTGTTTCCGATACGTCAATGTGAAGACAGTTATTATAAAAATCGTTCCCGTCCCTGCCTGCAGTATCAATTAAAACGTTGTCTTGCGCCCTGCGTGAATGCGATGCCGGAATCTGAATATCAGCACCAGGTTGAGTTAGCCAGCGCCTTTTTACAGGGTAAAAGTCAGAATGTCATTAATCAGCTGATCGATGAAATGGAAACGGCCAGTAACGCCCTTGAATTTGAAAAAGCGGCGGTGCGACGTGATCAAATCCAATCCTTAAAAAAAGTGCAGGAACAGCAATGGGTCAGCGGTGATATTGAACAGCTGGACGTAGTAGGTTTTAGTTATGAACAGGGCATTGCCAGTGTGCATCTGCTGTTTATCCGCCAGGGGCGAATATTAGGCAGCCGTAATTATTTTCCTAAAATCCCCAAAAATTCCAGTAAAGATGAAGTGTTAAGCGCATTTTTAAGCCAGTTTTATCTGTCCGGGCAAAATGGACGTGCCATACCAAGGGAGATCTTGCTCAGTGACGATTTTGCTGAACGTGCTGTTTTTGCCGATTTATTCACTGAATATTGCGGCTATAAAACGCTGTTAAAAGTAGAGATGCGCGGCGAGCGCGCGAAGTTTGTCAAACTGGCGAAAAAAAACGCGCAGATAGCACTGCAGAGCCACCTCAGTCAAAAAAACAATATATTAAAACGTTATCAGCTGCTCGAAGCGAAACTGGACTTAAGTCAGCCGATATTGCGCATGGAATGTTATGATATTTCGCACATGATGGGGGAGAAAACCGTGGCATCCTGCGTTGTGTTTAATCGTGAGGGAGCAAAAAAATCCGATTACCGCCGTTTTAATATTACCGGTATTACGCCTGGCGATGACTATGCGGCAATGGGGCAAGTGCTGGCACGACGTTTTAAAGCGCCGCAGGAGATTGATAATATTCCTGATATTATTTTCATCGACGGTGGCCTGGGGCAATTAAATCAGGCTGAAAATATTATTAGTTCTCTGGAAGGAAACTTCAAAGATAAATACCCCTTATTAATTGGTATTGCCAAAGGCGAAGGCCGTAAGCCCGGATTAGAAACACTGATTTTAGCCGGGAGTCACGAAATTATCGACATTAGCAGTGACTCACCTGCACTGCATTTAATACAGCAAATTCGGGATGAATCGCATCGTTTTGCCATTATGGGGCATCGCCAGCAACGTGATAAAACAAGAAGAACAAGTACATTAGAAAATATCGCTGGAGTCGGTGCTAAACGTCGTCAAACTTTATTAAACCACTTGGGTGGATTACAGGGGGTAATGTCTGCAAGTATTGATGAATTGCAAAAAATTCCCGGCATAAGCGCTTCATTAGCAGAAACAATTTATGAAGCTTTGCATAATTGATAAAAATTAAAATGTTAATCCCATAAATTACTCTTTAGGGTTTGCATAATGAAACCATAAAATGCAAAAATAGCTTATAATTAAGCTGGTTGTAAATCTGCAAACTCATATTTCCATGTGAATTGGGGATAGGTCATCAAAGGATACTTTAATGTTAAACATCCCAAATATATTAACGGGTTTTAGAATTTTTTTAATTCCCGTTTTTGTATTGTTTTATTTTTTACCATTTGAGTGGGCTGGTTTTACCGCTGCTTTTATTTTTTTGACCGCAGGGATAACGGATTATTTGGATGGTTACCTCGCCAGAAAGCTGGACCAGCATACTGCTTTTGGTGCTTTTTTAGACCCTGTCGCCGATAAAATAATGGTGGCTGTGGCATTAGTGATGATCGTGGAACACTACGCGATTATTTGGATAACTGTTCCTGCGATGGTGATGATCTGCAGAGAAATAATTATTTCGGCTCTTCGAGAGTGGATGGCAGAGCTCGGGGAAAGATCCAGCGTTGCTGTTTCATGGTTAGGGAAAGTAAAAACAGTCGCTCAGATGACAGCGCTTTTTTTACTGATTTGGCAGCATTCAATCGCTATGGAGTGGTTAGGTTTCATCGCTCTATATATAGCAACCGGATTAACACTTTGGTCTATGTTTGTATATTTGCGCGCTGCATGGCCAGCTCTGAGTAAAAATGCATAACAATTAGTCTATTAAGACATCGCTTCGTTTAAAAAAGAAGCTAACAGTATAAAATCACTAAAAAAATTGTTAAAGTGTGTTGACTCATTTCTAATAATCATTAGAATGCGCACACATCGAGAGGGGATTTAGTTTACTAACAACCTTAAGATAAAGTTTAAATGTGATGCGGTACTAGTTCAGTTCGTCGAATTCAACCTTGACAAGAATTGACTGGCGTTACGAGTTTACTCGTGATGATTAAATAATAAAAAGTGTGATGCGGTACTAGCTCAGTGGTAGAGCACAACCTTGCCAAGGTTGGGGTCAAGAGTTCGAATCTCTTGTACCGCTCCAATTTGAAACTATAGGTGTTCAAACTATTGAACACGACCTTGAACATAATAGTCGGGGTTATGAGTTGTTTTTAGTCTCATGTAGCGCTGCAAATTAAAACAGTATATTGGCGGAATGGCAGAGTGGCCATGCAGTGGATTGCAAATCCATCTATCTCGGTTCGACTCCGGGTTCCGCCTCCAAATTTTAAAGTTTTGCCCGGATGGTGGAATCGGTAGACACAAGGGATTTAAAATCCCTCGCCTTATGGGTGTGCGAGTTCAAGTCTCGCTCCGGGCACCAGTTTAGAGAAAGCTTCACGTTATCGTGAAGCTTTTTTTTTGCCTTTTAAAAAGTAAATTTCGGGTAATAAAAAAGGCACTTAAAGTGCCTTACATTATCTGGAGCTATAACTTCTGCTCTTTTTATTCTATTTCACCACAGAAGCGGTAACCTTCACCATGAATGGTTGCAATGATTTCAGGTGCATCGGGTATACTCTCAAAATGTTTGCGGATTCGGCGGATGGTCACATCAACAGTACGATCCTGTGCTTTTAATTCTCGCCCTGTCATTTTCATTAATAAATCTGCACGTGTTTGAATTTTACCCGGATTTTCAATGAAATGTAGTATAGCTCTGAATTCACTGCGCGGTAATTTAAAGATATCACCGGCAGGACTAATCAGTGAGCGACTGTCTATTTCAAGTGTCCAGCCGTTAAATTTGTAATTTTCTACTTTTTTACGTACTTCTTCAAAATAAAGATTATCCTGCATGGTACGAGTTAACAGGTTGCGCGTACGTATGGTTAATTCACGAGGATTAAAAGGTTTAGTGATGTAATCATCTGCGCCAATTTCCAATCCGAGTATTTTATCAACTTCATTATCACGGCCGGTTAAAAAAATAAGCGCAATACTTTGATTTTCACGTAACTCTCGCGCTAATAACAGCCCATTTTTACCGGGTAAATTAATATCCATAATAATCAGGTTAATATTGTTTTCTTTGATGGCTTGATGCATCTCATTACCATCATTCGCCTCTAAAACGTTATATCCTTCTGCTTCAAATACACTTTTTAACATGTTACGTGTGACTAACTCATCTTCAACAATAAGTATGTTTGCTGTTGACATTGGGTACCTCTCTATTGTGGAATCTTTATTATCCCTTTGCCTTATTCGGCGTGAAGATGCTTTGATACAGTCGGATATTTATAAAAAAATAGTGCTGAGATGTTTTTTATATCTCATATCTTTTTAATGTTCGTAGAAATTCACATTTCCCGATTAAACTGCGTCAGTGCAAATAAATGTTATTATATATGTTGCTGCTGACAAAGTTATCCTAATAAATAATACCGTTCACTATAAATACTTAACATTTAGATAACAACTAGATTGTCATTTAAAGGTAATAAAAGCAGAAGATGATTGATATGAATCAACAGCTAAACATAAATGCTGATAAAATGACTTTATTGATCCAAGGCGATATGGAGAGTAAAAATATTAAATTAAAAAATGATAATAATCAATTGATTATAGATTCAGCGCGAACGGCTTCATGGCATAATATATTGATTTTAAATTGAATTGTACGCTGCAGATGATTGCTTGGGCGGCCACTGGATGTGCCTGGAAATTAAAGCCGAGCTTATTAGCTTTGTATAAAAACAGCATTACTAAACAGTCAATTGTTTCCGTCAAGATAAAGCTTTGTTATGATAGTAGCATCGGATTTTTTAATATTTATTAAAGCAGCAATAACACTATGTTTCGTACGTTATTTCATCAATTTGACTTTTTTTTTGCAGGGCGCTTAAATAACGTACGAAACATAGTGTTATTGCTGCTTTAA
>DATBNI010000410.1:0-2195 GCA_036554425.1 Psychromonas sp. | reverse complement strand
TAACACTTGAATAATCAATGACGGAAAAACCATCGTCGGAGCTATAGGGGAAAAAAGGTAATATATGCACAGTGTTAATGCTTTTACCCAAGTATTTATCAATAAAGTGCTTTAGCGTCACCAAAGGTTTTTTATCCGCTTCCAGCAGACTGTCTGCATAGGTGATTAAAATTACATCCCGTTCTGACCACTTATTTTGCGCAGCAACAGGTAAATAGCATGTCTGATCCAGACGCATCAAAGAGATTAATTTTCCACTTAATTCCTCAACAGTAACCGCCAACTCAATATCCTTATAGATAATAGCAAGCTGTTGATTTAATTTTTTTTGTAAATTTTTTAATGGTTTTGATTTGCGCTTAAAATCAGACATAAATTACCTTTTATTGTTGATTAATTATTACTGAATTCAATTTGGTCTAACTCCACCGCTTCTTTAAGCTGCACTAACACATCGGGCATAGCACTGACCACTCTATTCCATGAAGGGATAAAAGGTGTCTCCATCGGGTTATCTAAAAAGAGTTGACCTGCTGTCATAATATTTTCAGAAAACATTTCCACCGCTTTTTCTTCATTATGAATATCTAACTTCAAACCGTTCATCACTGCATCATTGTGATACATCTCCACATAATCGAGTGCGATTCGATAATAGGCAGCTTTCAGGCTGCGAATATTTTCAGTACTAAAAATTTCCCCCTGGGTTGCCAGTTTGCGGAAGAAAGCTTTAGTGATATCAACGGACATTTTTGATAATCCGGCTTCACTATTTTCAAGAGACAGATCTTGATGTTTATGATCATAGGTCGTTGCAATATCGACCTGACAAATCCTGTTGCTGGCGTAATTACGATGCATTTCCGACAGAACGCCGATTTCTAACCCCCAATCACTTGGAATGCGTAGATCATTTAATACATCGCGTCGAAATGAAAACTCACCGGCAAGCGGATAAAGAAAACTATCAATAAACTCTAAATAATCGTGATGCCCGACGGTTTTCTTGAGCGCTTTAACCAAAGGGGTGACCAATAATCGGGAAACACGGCCGTTAATTTTTCCGCCTGCAACACGCGCATAAAAGCCCTTACAGAATTCATAATTGAATTGCGGATTGGCAACAGGGTAAAGTAATCGCGCCAGAAGTTTTCTGTCATAAGTTAAAATATCACAATCATGTAATGCCACGGATTCACTTCTACCCGTGGCTAATGTATAACCCATGCAATACCAAACATTGCGCCCTTTTCCTAATTCCTTAGGTGCAAGACCCAATTTTTGCAGCTTTGCATCTAATGCCTGTAATCTCGGTCCGTCATTCCACAATACGCTGTGCTGCTGGGGTAATTTGCTGAAAAACTTCAGGGCCTGACAATATTGTGCTTGGTCGGCTCTGTCTAAGCCGATCACAATTTCAGATAAATATTTTGTTTTGCTTAAATGTTTAATAATAGCGGGTAACGCCTTCCCCTCTAACTCAGAATATAAAGAGGGTAATATCAGTCCCATCGGCCTTATTGCTGAAAATTTCAATAATTCTGCCTCAAGATCCTCGTTACTTCGTTGCGACAAACTATGCATGGTCGTAACAATACCGTTTTGATAAAAATCAGCCATAATAAGCCTTCCTTAATTTCTGGTTAAAAAATTATTTTTTGTAAACATTCCGCCCATCCGGCAGGTCCATATTCACCACTTAGATAAAGTCCGGTTTTTCTTTGTAAGATTGGAAAAGCGTGCACAGGAGAGCGTACTAAAACAGCAATATCAGCGGCTTCCAGCATTGCAGTATCATTATGGCTATCACCAAGTGCAATAGTAGTAAATACCCCTTCAGTTTGATTAATTTTATATTGCAGAGCTAACCAGGATTGCGCCTTTCCTTTGTCACAATTTCCGCCGATATGTAAAAATCTGCCTCCTTCTAGTACATTGGCCCCCAACAGCTGCATATGCTTGATAAAATTCATTTTAGATTGTTGATCCCCTAACCACTCAACAGGCTCCCCGTATTGGCGCCGTTTAGCTAAAGATGCATCGGTCGGGCTTAATCCGGTTAAGTTGGCCAGCTGATCAACACTCATTTGTGAAAAACCGCGAAAATAAGCACTAAATTTTTTTGCTTTCGAGTTTAATAAAGACAGCCAGTAATCT
Source organism: Psychromonas sp. (assembly GCA_036554425.1). Lineage (GTDB taxonomy): Bacteria > Pseudomonadota > Gammaproteobacteria > Enterobacterales > Psychromonadaceae > Psychromonas. The sequence goes on along the minus strand of DATBNI010000410.1, from coordinate 38 downwards.
TGCTTTTGGCAAAATGATTTAACCCAAAACCCATCCTG
>DATBNI010000390.1:0-4643 GCA_036554425.1 Psychromonas sp. | reverse complement strand
AGTGGCTTAATCTTTTGCTGTTCTAAATTAAGTTATTCAGTCTAGCATTAGATCATAATAACCTGTAGATCCTCGTCCTTTGATGGGGATTTTTTTTACTTGTTAGCGTGCATTTTAATTTAACGCTTAATGTGTGAGAATAGCTTTCTATCAACCTTACTCGCTTTACTTTGGATCCTACTCTCTTATGCGTTTATTTGTGTTTTTTATGCTCTGCTTGCTAGTTTTGTTACAATACCACCTCTGGTTTGGAAAAAACGGATTACAGGACTGGCATACTTTGCAGGAAGAAGTTGCTCTTATCCTGGAAAATAACAGTGAATTAAGACAACGTAATCTGATGATGTTTTCTGAAATAAAAGATCTCAAAGACGGAACTGACGCAATAGAAGAGCGCGCGCGCAATGAATTAGGTTTAGTGAAAGAGGGGGAAACTTTTTTCCGTATTGTGCCAAAAGAAGATTAATGAATGAGTGGATTAAGCTTAAATGCGGTGATTGCCGCCGCCGGTATTGGCAAACGTGTTGGGGCTAATATACCTAAACAATATCTGCCTCTGTTAGGTAAGACAATTATCGAACATAGCATAGAGCCTTTTTTGAATCATCCTGATATACAAAAGGTGATTGTTGCTATTGCAGAGAATGATCTCTGGTTTGCGCAGCTGCCGATCGCCAGAAGCCCTAAAGTACAAGTCGTTATTGGCGGAAAAGAGCGCGTTGATTCTGTGTTGCGTGCATTAAAGGTACTCCCGGAAGAGAGTTTTGTTTTGATCCATGATGCCGCGCGCCCCTGTATTAAAAGCACCGATATAGATAAACTTATCAAAGCAGCTGTGCAATCAACACATGGCGCAATTCTCGGGACTCGGGTACGCGATACCATGAAACGCAGTGATCCCGCAGGTCAGATCACCCATACCGTCAGTCGGACAAATCTTTGGCACGCGTTGACGCCGCAAATGTTTGAAAATAAAATATTAATAAATGCCATAGAAAACGCTGAATTTCCGCAACAGATCACCGATGAGGCATCCGCAATGGAAATGGCAGGATTAAGGGTTGCCATCATTGAAGGGCGCAGTGATAATTTAAAAGTCACACGAGAAGAAGACTTAATACTCGCTGAGTTGTATTTATCATCATCAGCAAGCAAATAATAAAGGGTAACTTATGATCCGTATCGGACATGGTTTTGATGTGCACAAATTTGGTGGACAAGGACCTATAACAATAGCCGGAGTAAAAATTCCTCATACAGAGGGATTAATTGCACATTCCGACGGTGACGTCGCTTTACATGCATTATGTGATGCGCTGTTAGGGGCGTTAGCTTTAGGCGATATCGGCCGTCATTTCCCGGACAATGATCCTCAGTATGCGGGGATTGATAGCCGCAAGTTACTGGGAAATGTTTTTCTGCAGGTCAAAGAGCGCGGTTATCAAATTGGCAATATAGATCTCACTGTTGTCGCTGAGCAGCCTAAGATGGCGGCGTTTATTGCGGATATGTGTTTAGAGATTTCACGACTCGTCGAAACTGAAATTCAAAATGTTAATGTCAAAGCGACAACGACGGAAAAATTAGGTGCGATTGGGCGTAGCGAAGGCATTGCTGCGCATGCTGTTGTTTTATTAATTAAGAAAAACAAATGACTGAAGAAGAAAAACAAGTATTTAACTTAGATTTTAATTATCTGCATGGCGCGCCACAAAGTGAAGGTGTATTTAAACAGTCATGTGAAGACTTTAACGTCGAGGAGAATCTCGGGTTTGAGTTGACGGGTGAGGGCGAGCATGTTTGTTTATGGGTGCAAAAAATAGGTGAAAATACGCAGTATTTGGCCCGGGAATTAGCCAAATTTGCGGCTATTCCGGCTAAAAATGTCAGCTACGCAGGCCTGAAAGATCGTCAGGGTGATACTAAACAGTGGTTTTCATTGCATATTCCCGGAAAGATAACGCCTGATTTTAGTACCTTTGCATCGCCAGGTGTGACTATTCTTAATATGGTGCGTCATCATAAAAAGATTAAAATAGGGGCATTAGCGGGTAATACTTTTGCCATTGTTATCCGTGATATTAGTGATAAAAGTGCTCTTGAAAAAGCCCTGTTGCAGGTTCAATCTGGGGTTCCAAATTATTATGGCTCGCAGCGTTTTGGTTTTGACGGGCACAATGTTAATGCCGCATTAACAATGTTCCGGGGGCGCAAAATTAAAGATCGTTTTAAACGCAGTATTTATTTAAGTGCAGCCCGCAGTTACTTGTTTAATCAGGTTGTTTCTGCGCGTATTAAAGATGATTTATACGATAAACCACTCCTCGGGGATTGTGTACAATTTGTAGCAAACCGTTCATTTTTCCCGCTCACTGAACTTGATGGGCAGACTAAGCTGCGCTTACAAAACCGTGAAGTTTGTTTGACTGCCCCTTTGTGGGGGGCGGGGGAGTTGACTTCATTAGATGATGCCAAACAATATGAAACTGAACTGTTAACCCCCTATCAGGAGATTCAAATGGGACTGGCTCAAAATGGCTTAAAACAGGAGCGCCGTCCGCTGTTACTGGTGCCTGAAAAATTCTCATCAACCTGGCTGGATGAGAATACAGTCAGAGTTGAGTTTTATTTACCTTCCGGTTGTTACGCAACCAGTGTGCTGCGTGAATTGATAAAGGCAGGCTAATGACGCTATTAATAAGCAATGATGATGGTGTTTATGCGCCGGGTTTAAGCGCGTTATATCATGCATTAAAAGATCTGGCCGATCTGAAAGTGGTTGCGCCTGAGCGGAATCATAGTGGGGCGAGCAACGCTCTTACATTGGAAAATCCATTACGCCTTCAATATTTAGACAACGGCTTTATAGCGGTAAGCGGGACGCCTACGGATTGTGTGCATTTAGCCCTTAACGAAATCTGTATAACGGTGCCTAAATTAGTTGTCTCCGGAATTAATCACGGCGCAAATATGGGCGATGATGTGCTCTATTCGGGGACGGTTGCTGCGGCAATGGAGGGGCGATTTTTAGGACTGCCTGCTATCGCGATTTCTTTGGCGGGCAAAATGCATTTTGAGAGTGCCGCCTTTTATGCAGAGCAACTGGTTGGCAAGTTATTAGCTTTGCCTTTATCGGCAGATCAGGTGCTCAATATAAATGTACCTGATCTCCCTTTAGATCAGATTAAAGGGATCAAAATAACCCGCTTAGGTAAACGCCACAAAGCGGAACTGATTGAAAAAGGTATTGACCCTAGAGGCAGGGAAATCTTTTGGGTTGGCCCTCCCGGAGAGATTGCTGAGGCAAGTGAGGGGACTGATTTTCATGCTATTGAAAATGGATATGTATCAATCACCCCCCTTAAAATTGATTTAACCGCGACTGAGCAGTTAGCGGATCTGAGCAAATGGCTGGATACCCGAATGACTTGAAGATACATCTTCAAGTCATTCGGGTATTTGGATAAGTGACTAAGATAGTGCGTATTTTAATGTGATAAAATAAGAGATGATTTTGAACGGTTCTGATTTTGTGTTTAGGGGCTGGTTTTTATTGAATCTCTTTTCAGGCACAGCTTTAATGTTATTAGGAGAGTAGGGGATGCGATCTAATCCAGGAAAATATGCTGATTTTAAAGGTTGGCGGGCAATTTTTTTTAGCGCCTTTTTATGCTTTGTAACTGAGAACTCAAACCAGTGAGAATTTTAGCTTTTCTTTTTCTCACTTTAGGTTTAGGCGGTTGTGTATCTTCACATGGACCTGCTCCTGTTTCCGATATAACCGGAACGGCGAGGAATTTTTCATATAAAACGAAGACTAACTTCAGATCCGTTAAGCAGAAAACCTCGGTAATAACGGCTAAACGCTATCGAGTCCAAAAAGGTGATACTTTATTTTCTATTGCCTGGCGGGCAAACCTTGATATTAATGATTTGGCTAAATACAACCAATTATCAGCGCCCTATCTTATTAATGAAGGACAAACCTTAAATTTAACCGTTAATAATAGGAATACTATTTCTGCTAAAAAGACTGCAGCAAAAACAGATTCCTCTTCACAAAAAAACAAAAAAACATCATGTACAGGTCAAGTTTGCGCAAAAAAAAGCAAAGCCGCTATTGTACAAAAAACGCCGATCACCTATTCTTCCTCTACGGTAAAGACCGCTGTAAAAACAGCCAAACCTAAAAAGTCAAATGCTAAAATAAGTCAGTGGCAATGGCCTGCGAAAGGGAAATTGACTAAAACTTTTGCTTCCTCACAGACAGGAATGAAAGGGATCAGCCTCTCAAATCAGCGCGGAACGCCTATTTATGCCGCAGCGTCCGGTGAGGTTGTATATGCCGGTGCAGGTCTTCGTGGTTTTGGTAATTTAATTATTATAAAACATAATGATGATTATTTGAGTGCTTATGCGCATAATGAACAGCTATTAGTAAGAGAAAAACAGCAGGTAAAAGCAGGTCATAAAATAGCAACAATGGGAGATAGCGGAGCAGATCTTGTGAAACTGCACTTTGAAGTCCGTTACCAGGGCAAGTCTGTTGACCCCCTGCGTTATTTACCTAAACGTTAATAGTTTACTTGTTTGTCATTATTTTATGAACAGCGGTTTGATAAGTATTGACATAAAATACAGTC
>DATBNI010000099.1:0-2995 GCA_036554425.1 Psychromonas sp. | reverse complement strand
TAAGGAGTCCGCCCTTAAATTACTGATTGCAGAATCTTCAAGCAGCTTGGCTATAGATAAGTGTATTTAATGTTATAATCGCGGGCTTAATGAATTAAATTGGATACCTTAATGCGCTATACTCTCGAAATTCTGATTTCTAAGGAAGAGATTGATGATCGAATCAATATAATTGCTGCAGAAATTAACGAACACTACAAAGACAGTAAATCAATTTTACTGGTCGGTTTATTACGTGGTGCTGCTATTTTTTTAGCAGACTTAGCACGGCAACTTACCGGCCCTGTCGCGTTAGATTTTATGGCCACATCAAGTTATGGCGGTGACACCAAAAGCTGTGGAGAGGTGCGAATTCTAAAGGAGCTTGATGAGGAAATACATGGCCGGGACGTGTTAATTGTTGAAGATATTATCGATACCGGCAACACATTAAATAAAATAAGGGAGATATTGTTGCTGCGAAACCCTAAATCATTGGCTATCTGTACGCTGTTAAATAAAACGGCTCGCCGCCAGGTTGATGTAAAGGTTGATTGGCAAGGATTCTCGGTGGAGGACAAATTTGTTGTAGGCTATGGAATAGATTTTGATCAGCTTTACCGCAACCTTCCTTATATCGCCACAGTCAATTTTAATCAGTAATTAAGGCCGCTATCATATGTATGCAATCGACTTGGAAAATATCAGAAAAGTTTATAAGGGTGGGGTTGAAGCACTAAAGGGTATCTCTCTGCAGGTTAAAGAAGGCGATTTTTATGCTCTGCTCGGTCCTAATGGTGCAGGTAAATCAACCACCATAGGGATTATTTCATCACTGGTCAACAAAACAGGCGGAAAGGTTAAAGTCTTTGGTTATGATTTAGATACACAATTAGAATCGGTTAAAACCCAAATAGGCTTAGTACCGCAAGAATTTAACTTCAATCAATTTGAACCCCCCATTCAGATACTGGTGAATCAAGCGGGTTATTATGGCATTAAACGCAAAGAAGCTTACATCCGCGCCGAAAAATACCTCAGACAATTAGATCTCTGGGGAAAACGCAATGAACCGTCCCGTGAATTGTCAGGCGGCATGAAACGCCGTTTGATGATCGCGCGCGCATTAATGCATGAGCCTCGATTATTGATTTTAGACGAACCAACAGCCGGCGTGGATATTGAGGTTCGCCGCTCTATGTGGACGTTTTTAAAAGAAATAAATGCGCAGGGGGTGACAATTGTTTTAACCACCCATTATCTTGAAGAAGCCGAGATGCTGTGCCGTCATATCGGTATTATTGACAAGGGCATTCTGGTGGAAAATACCAGCATGAAAGAATTGCTGGCCCGTTTAGACAGTGAAGTTTTTATTCTTGATGTTGATCCCCTTGAAAATGTACCCAGGAGTGAACATTTTATCATTACCAAAATTGATGATATTACACTGGAAATTGAAGTGAAAAAACGCCAGTCGTTAAATAAGGTTTTTGCAGAGTTAACAGCTCAGGGAGTGAGGGTTAACAGTTTACGTAATAAATCCAATAGATTAGAAGAGTTATTTGTAGGACTTGTAGAAAAAGGCAATCTAAATGATGAATAGCAATTACATCACAGCATTAAAAAGTATCTGGATAAAGGAAGTTAACCGGTTTTTACGGATTTGGATCCAAACGCTTATCCCTCCCGCGATCACTATGACCCTTTATTTTGTTATTTTTGGCAACTTAATAGGTAAGCGTATTGGTGAAATGAGCGGTTTTAGTTATATGTCATTTATTGTTCCCGGTATTATTATGATGGCAGTGATCACCAACTCCTACTCAAACGTTGCGTCTTCCTTTTTCAGTGCCAAGTTTCAGCGCAATGTAGAAGAGTTACTGGTCGCGCCTGTCCCTAATTATATTATTATTTGGGGGTACGTCGGGGGGGGCGTGATACGCGGTTTACTGGTGGGGTTTATAGTGACTTGTGTTTCTCTGTTTTTTGTTGATTTACAGATTTTTAATATAGTTGCCCTATTATTAAGCGTGTTATGTACTTCGGTCCTGTTTTCACTGGCTGGTTTGTTAAATGCGATATTTGCCCGCTCTTTTGATGATATCAGCATTATTCCTACCTTTGTGTTAACGCCCTTGACTTATCTGGGCGGGGTCTTTTATTCGATCGATCTGCTCCCTGATTTTTGGCAAACAGTCTCGCACTTTAACCCCGTATTTTATATGATCAATGCCTTCCGTTATGGTTTTCTCGGCATTGCTGATGTGTCATTACTTTGGTCTTTTGTAATTATAGGCAGCTTTATTGTCCTGCTTTATGGCCTGATCACAGTATTACTGAGAAAAGGGGTTGGGATCCGCACATGAATGAATCAGGTAACTCAAGAGTGATAAGCTCAAACCAATCCGGTTTACATGAACAATTAGATGACATAGTTTTAAAACATCTTAACCATAAGTTTCGTAAACCTTATCAAAAACATACTTTGGATGCTTTTACAGCCTGCGAAAAATGGGTAGAACAACAGGGCAAACCCATTATTTTTGATTCCTGTTGCGGTGTTGGCGAAAGTACTTATCATCTTGCCCAAAGACACCCGGAGGCAATAATACTGGGCATGGATAAATCGGCTGACCGTTTGTCCAAACACCCGCAGTCTGGCGCTGACAATTATCGCTTATTACAGGTTAACCTTAATGATTTTTGGCGCTTGGCGGTAGAGGCTAACTGGCAGCTCAGTCATCACTACCTGCTCTATCCTAACCCCTGGCCTAAAGCTAAACATGTGCAGCGTCGTTGGCACGGCAGCGCCGTTTTCCCGGCTATTATAGAGCTGGGAGGGGAGTTGGAGGTGCGCAGTAATTGGTTTACTTATATCCATGAGTTCTCCCGAGCACTGCAGCTTGCAGGGCAAACTTGTCAGCTCGAAGAGTTTCAAAGCCGCACGGCTATTACCCCTTTTGAACGTAAATACTGGGCCAGCGGGCAAAAGTCATTGAAATTAACCGCAAAGCTT
>DATBNI010000365.1:0-10995 GCA_036554425.1 Psychromonas sp. | reverse complement strand
TTTAAAGACAAGATAGTAGCGATTTATGCTTTATAAATACAGTCTGATAATTTTTGACTAATCTTTTAGTTACAAATTTTGATTGCTCCGGTCTGTTGATTGAACACTTTCCGATTAATAGGATAATGAATGAACAAAAGCCGGGTATAACTTATCTTTTGATTCTGCTTAGTGTAATAATAGAGACCACAATAAAAAAGCTAATTCTTTTGCGGTAAGCCTTCTGGGTCGAAGAGTGTCACCACTGAGTTAGCTTGCAGATATCGTCAACCTGAATCCAGGTGATGCCTTACTCGTCGATCAATTTATGATCTATTTCGCTCTGATGTTCTTGCGCTTTAAATTGACTAAAGCGAGGTAAGAACTTATCCCAGTCGATAACATGACCGTTTATTTCAGGCCCATCAATACAGGCATGCTTACGGATAAGTTTGCCATCTTCCATGACCGGCACCATACAGGCACCGCACATTCCCGTTGCGTCCACCATGATCGAGTTAAGGCTCGCCATACAGGGTACATTATAATCTCGCGTTAAATCACTCACGGCGCGCATCATCATTGGCGGACCAATAGTGATGACTTCTGCAATTGCACTCGTCTCTCCAACACTGTCACTATTATTAATCAGCATCTTTTCAAGCGGCATGGTGACAAAGCCTTTAATCCCAATCGATCCATCGTTACTTGCATAAATGACTTCAAGCAGATTAGGGTATTGGCGGCGTAAGGTTTCAATGCGACCGTCTTTTTCTGTCCAGAAGCAAAAATCGACACCTCTGAACCCCGCTATCAGGGTGACCTTGTTACCTGTTTCAAGATGCGCCCGGATAATCGGGTATACCGCAGGTAACCCCACACCGCCGGCGGTGAATATGACGCGCTGGTTTTCGGGATGTTTGAGCAGATGACTGGCCTTACCAAGCGGACCTGCAACGGCCGCAAAGCAATCTCCCACCTGCATCTGGTTGATGATTTTTGAGCTGCTGCCCAGGCCTTGAATAACCAGCACTATGGTGCCATCAACGACGCTCCAATCAGCCAGAGTTAAGGGTATCAGTTCACCCTTATCATCGGCTAACAGACGGACAAACTGCCCGGCTTTGGCTGACTTTGCAATTAAGGGCGCTTTGATGGTGAATTCCACAACGCCAGCGGTTAATTGAGTACGTTTAATAATTTCAGCGCGTGTTTGCGCCAGATCTGTATAGTGACTTGCTTGAGCGACAAGATTGTTCACTTCTTTGGCGTTGAAATGTAAATCCTGCATGATTTCTTTTGCTGCCGCCTGGCCATCACCCGCGGCTTTAATCGCTGTCGATCCCCCGCGGGTTGCATCACCCCCACTGTAAATACCGCTTAAGGAGGTTTGTTGCGAACCTTTATTGAGGAGTACAGTGCCCCATTTAGAGGTTTTTAAATCAGGCTCTGCATCTTTGACAATGGGATTGGAGTTGTTACCGAGCGCCATGATAGCTAAATCAACGGGCATCAGCTCGGTTTCACCCGTGGCTTTAGGGCGGCGACGGCCCGATGCATCGGGCTCTCCCAGTGTCATGACCTCGAGTTTGCTGCTGGCAACCACGTGGTTTTTGTCTCCCAAAAATTCACAGGGAGAACGCAGCTCTTTAAGCATTATCCCTTCTTCAAGCGCATGGTGCAGCTCTTCAACTCTGGCAGGCATTTCAAGCTTTGTACGGCGATAGACAATAGTCACCTTAGCACCCAAACGGCAGGCGGTACGGGCGGCATCCATTGCGGTATTACCGCCACCGATCACCATCACCTGTTTGCCTTTTACGTCAGGCAGAGGAGTTTCATAATCGGCTTCATTGGCATGCATCAGGTTAACCCGAGTTAAAAACTCATTGGCCGACATGATATTGAGCAGATGTTCACCCGGTATATTCATAAAGCGGGGTAAACCCGCGCCTGTACCTACAAAGATTCGCGCAAAGCCTGCGCGTTTTAAGTCAGCAAGCGTAGCGGTTTTACCGGCAATATAGTTAGTCACAAAGCGGCCACCAAGCGCTTTAATTTTGGCAACCACATCATCTATTAACTGATTGGGTAAACGGAACTCGGGAATACCATAACGCAGTACGCCACCGAGTGCGTGGAATGCTTCAAATACCGTGATTGGGTAACCCGCTTTCGCCAACAGGTAGGCGTTAATCAGCCCTGACGGCCCTGAGCCTACAATAGCAATCGGCGGTTTAGTCGCCCCAACCCAGGGATTGCATACCACCGCATCTTTTGCTGTGCCGCCGTCTAACTGACGTTGTCGTTGTGGTAAGAACCATTCGAGCTGCCCGATCTCAATTGGACGTTCCTTAAGGGTACAGGCACCCTGGCATTGCACCTCCTGAGGACAAACTCGACCCGTTACATTGGGCAGCGGGTTGGCATCGCGAATAAGTTCAAAGGCGTTTTTAAACTTACCTTCTCCAATCAGATTTAATACTTGAGGTATATGAATTTTTACCGGACAACCGCCATCATTATCTAAGCTTGCTTCGCCCTGTTCGTTGCACTGTGGAATACCTATTTCACATGGGCTGTCTTTACACTGTTTATCACGCAATACCTCTAACCAAACAAACAGCTCCACTTCCCGTAAACTGTAACCCAGCCCCATATAGCCAAGATAGCCCTGGTTAACCAGATCAAAGTCTTTGCGTCGCTGGGCAGCAGGACGGACGTAAGGAGGGATACTGTTTTTTCCCGGCCAGCCCTCTGCTAAGCCTTTAAAAATAGGGTAACGGGCGGATAGATGCCCGTCCAACCCTTGGATAAATGCACGTTTTTGTTTAAGCGGAACTCGCCATAAATAACGTTGTAAGGTGATACTGAGATCATTATTTGCCAGCAACAGTTCCCACAGTTTTTCTGTAAAGGTTGCGTTGAGCTTGCCCTGCTTGAGAATTTTCTGAATAGCCTGCTGGCTATCGTCAATGATCATCTGCCGGAACCGCTGCGGGTCTTGCTCCATTCGCTGCATCAATAAGTCGCGTTGCGCCTGAGATAATGTGGTAACCATAATTATATCTCCATCGCCGCGGGCACATTGAGCTGAATAATTTCAGCATCACACTGCTCAACGATACGAGCAGCTCGGCTAATCAATTGATCGGTCATTGCGGTATTTTCCAGTGCGCCGGGAATAACGCGGCTAACGACTTTCGCAACGCCGTTATCGACAATAATGATTTTCTCAAATAACTCACTTAATTGCTGATAACAGGTTTTGCAGTCAGTACATTTTCCTTGATCTTCATCGCTAATGACGACTAAGGGGTTATTAGCGGCGGCTGCACTGCTTACCGACGGTGTTGCTTCTACCCGCGTAACTGGAATAGATTGCAAAGGTGAGAAAGCACCGGCTGTCATCGCCAATTCCGCTAAGCCATTGGCGATGCTGTCGATTGTCTGTTCTCTGGCTTCAATAGCTTGTTGATAGCGTTGCTGCCACTGCTTGATCTGCCCTTGGTAGTCTTGCTCAATTTTTACAAGGTGTTGACCGCTGATGTATTGCAGCATTCGCCAATTGCGCAAGCGTTCTTCGGTCAGGGCAATAATAGAGTCAGAAACTCGCAGTTGGATTAAGTGGCGCTGCTTATCCGTTGACCAGACAAAGGGCACTTTGTCGATGCGCTCAGATGCGCTTAGTGCAATGTAGTCTGCCACCGCGACGAGCGATGCGTTGCTGTCGAGCGCCTGGAAATGTTTTTTAAAGCGTCCTTCCTGCAACGCAAAATCAGCCGGGGTGAATGGCAGCTGTTTTAATTGGGTCATGCCGTCGGGATCGCTATAAGTAATGGTTTGCATTGCCCAGTCTTGCAGGATTTCAGGATTTCCCTCTAATGAAAAGCGCTCTGCCAATGTTTCTCCCTTACGCGGATCATGAACAAAAACAGGATTCATCCGACTTTCAACGGCCCATCGTGAATGACGTGTACTGGCATCATCGGCAATACCGTGTTCACCCATGCAGGGCGTATACACGTCAAGCAAAGCAGGAGCATCCTGATAGTTCAAGTAGCTCATCAAGTTTGACATAAAGTGGCCCTGCAGCGCGGTTGAGGTTTGTACAACCAGCACTTTCGGGTGGAAGGTGGCAATAATGCCTAACTCTTTGCGCGCCTCTTCTTTACCGCTGTGTGCGCTGCCAAAACGGCTAAGATCCGAGTCTTGTGCCGTGAAACTTGCGGTGGACGCCTGACCACCTGTATTAGAGTAACTGCCGGTATTAAGCACCACGACTTTTATGGGGGTCGATGTTGTCAGTAAGCGGGACAGCGCACCGAAACCAATATCATAAGTTGCCCCATCACCACCGATGCTGAAGACTGTTGGCAGCAACGCCAGTTCTTGTTCGGAAAGTTGTGTCCATTCAAGATAGCGCAGTTGATTGTCATGAATTTGCGGGTCATAAAGATCGCCAATATCCAATTTTGCACTGCGGATGGCTTTTATTTGTGCAATTTGATTGGCGACTTCCCCTTCAAATAAACCTTTCGCAAGGGCCGGTGTATCCTGGAACAAACTGTTTACCCAGGGATCATTATAGGGATTTGACGGGAATGTTGATGCGTAAACACTGCTGCAGCCTGTGGCGTTGGCAATCAGGGCATCGGACGGACCATTGCCCGTCGGGCCATGTTCGAAGAGGAATAGACGTTTGTCTAATGTCGCTATTGTTTGTTTGATACGCGCAGATCTATGTGCATCTTTTTCATCAGTCACCGTGGTAGTAAGTTTCGCCTCTAACTGTTCGAGCAGATTTTCTAACTGCTTGATATGCGCATTATAGCGTTGTTGTTGCAGCGCGCGGTTTATCGATGTGACTAAACGCAGCGCGGTCACTTCGCCACAACCTCGACAGGCACCATGACCGGAACTCATGGCATAGTAATTATTACGATCCAGTAATAAACGTTTCACGTCACCATCAACCCGGGTTGCCTGTTCGATGAAGCGAGTCGGGGTGTTTGGCATTTCAGCTAAGGTATCAAAGCGTTGATGCATTTGGGTGTTAAGTTCGCTGGTTTGGCGTGTTTTTTCAAGTGCGTTAGGACCACAAACCTCGACACATTCCATGCAGCCGCTACATTTGCTTGGGTCAACGGTGACGCTGAACAGTCCGCCCGATCCCGGCAGTGCCTTTTCCATGGCATCAAAAAATGGTTTAGTGCGGCTCATCGGCAACTTTTCAAGCATCACACAAACACGGGCCATGTGCTGTTGCAGCGCTTGGTTATTGAATGTCATGTTATCGACAGCGCTTGCCACTAGCTCATGTAAAGCGGGTGTTTCCCCTTTAGCTGCGCTGTGATATTGATGACGAATATCATCACAGAGAGGGGGAACCTGAGCCTTGAGAAGTTCAAGCTGTGCCGGTGGCAGAGCTAGCCTGCCGATGGCGAAGTTTAGAATATCGTGGAGTTCATGCACGGCGTTAGGAATTGCCCCGTCTGGACAGGCAATAGTACACTCCATACAACCCGTACAAATGTCTGGATTGAATTTGGGGACATATAAACGGAATAAGCCTTTATCTTTAGTGACTGCACTCGCGGGCGGCAGAAACATGCCTGAGCCGGGAATGACGGGGGCTTCGCTGATACTGCCGTCGGCGTAATTTTTACCGGCAATATTATCAAAGTAAGCCTGGTCGAATAGACCACAGCTGGCGTTGCTGGGGTTGTTGTGTTGTTTCTGGGTTGCTGCTGCTTCGATGGTTGTATGATCGGTGAAGTCCGCGTAACAGACGGCTTGTGTTGCCTGCACGCCATCACGAATCACCGCCATGTTACTGGCAACGACCTTTTCACCTTTGGCATTAAATTTCTTATTAATTTGTCGTTCAATACGTTCGAGTATTTGCTCTGCATCAGTATCTTCAATCACCTGTTTGGCATGTCCGCAGAGGGCGCCGATAAAGGCAATGCCCATCATTCTGATTTCCAAATCAGGTGTCGGCGCATGCTTGCGGGCAACCTTAAAGGCATCGACGATATAAAAATCAATGTTTTTATCGCGTATATATTGGCGGGCACTTTGCGGTAACTCTTGCCATACCCGCTGCGGCGTATGGTAGGTTTGCAGAATAAAGGTGCCGTTTTCTGTCAGCCCTGAGAGCGGGTTGGTATGCATAAATACTTTGTGGTCTGGCGACAGGACAACCTCAACTTGCTGCAGTTCGGCGTTGGTTATTTTAATAGGTTCGGGTGACAGTGTAATGAAGAAATTAGTCGGCGCGCCACTTTTTTCGCTGCCGTATTTAGGCATTGACTTGGAATGTAAGCCGAGCGCACCGGCGAGAATGTCGGTGAGCAGTTTACCCGTTGCAATAGTGCCGTAACCGCCGACGGAATGGAAACGAATGCGCATAGCGCTGGCCGGCAGCAAGTTCGGATTTTTACCCGTTGCTAATGCCATCAGCTCAGTATCCGGGTAGGCTTGACGCAGACGCTGCTGGGCATCGTTTAAGGCTCCCGATGCTTGATGTTCAAAGAACTGACTGCCTAAATAGAAGAAAGGTTTACTGTTTTCTGCAAACATATTTTCAAATGCAGCGATCAGATGACAAGGCTGTAAATCATGACCGCCGAGTCCAAAGATACCGGTATTGACTTGGGGTGGATTGGTTAGCGGCATAATGCCTTTGTGACGCAGGGTGACAGCATTTTCACTGGCTTTAAATAAAGCCCGCGAGACGCGTTCAGTAAGGCGCGCTTCATCACAACGCTCAAGCACGGTAAGCGATTTTTTACCCGCCAGTTTTTCAATTAATTGCGCTTCAGGAAAGGGGTGCAGTTGTTTTATTGAAATCACACCCACTTTATGACCTTGAGTGCGCAGATAACTGGCAACCGCCTCCGCATCATCGGTAACAGAGCCTAAACCAAGCAGCAGGTACTCTGCATCAGTGCACATAAATTCCATAACCGGTTCGTATTGACGGCCGGTTAATTGTGCATACTCGCCCATCGCCTGTTCAATAAACTGCGGGACGTCACTCATAAAATGGGTTTGATGATCGACAATGCCGGCTTGATAATCGGGTTGATTTTGCACCCCGCCAGTCAAGCCCGGGTTGTGGGTATCCACTAAAGCGGGCACACGTTGACGGCTACCTTTTTGATAGGCGTTTAGCCAGGTACGTCGCCATTTTTTTTGTAACTCTGCAGGCACGAACTTATTGGTTTCACTGAGACGATCGCCATTACCATCTTGTTCTAACTGCTTACCATACTGATCGAGATAGTCTTTTAAATCTTGGCACTTATCCGGCCAGAACTGCTCCTGATATTTGTCAATAAAGCGGGTGAGTTGCCATACTCGTCCTTTCGCACCGTAAAGCATGCGCTGGGCTTCTGTTGGTGCTTTAATGCGATCGCGCGGATCACCGAGATACTGCTTTAGCATTTCAGGTTCAGGCAGATTAACTTCACTTTGAATATGGCTGGTGGCAAAACCGTCCATCGTATTGGCAACCGGAATAAGAGAGAGGGCACTGATTCGATAGGAAATAGCCGCTAAATCAGCGGCCTCTTGAGCGTTGCTGGCAAATAAGATGGTGTAACCAGCAGAGAGCAGGGCATAGACGTCATCATGGCCAGCCATGACGTTTAGCGAATGACGAGAGACAGAGCGCGCTGCAACATGGAGTACAAAACCAGCCGTTTTTTTGCCGACAGTAACATAATGAGATTCTAAAGCGTAGAGGATCCCCTGACTGGAAGAAGCATTGGAAATGTATTTCCCACCGGTCAATGCGGCGCCTAATGCACCACTTTGTGCGGAGTGCTCACCCTCAGGCTCAAAGAAAAAGGGGTGCTCACCCCACACATTGCACCCGCCTTGTGCACGGAATGCTTCATATAATTCAGATATTTCTGTCGAGGGTGTAATTGGATAACCAATCACTCCGCCGCAGACATGAGCCATAACATGCGCAACCGCGCCATTACCATGAATGACAGTCGCTAACCCCGGGTATTGCGGGAAATTTTGTTGCTGCTTAGCAGATTTGGATAATAAGGACATGAGCTATTTCTCCTCGTATGTATTAGGCAAGCTAATGGTTGATGACGTTGACCAGCAACATACGAATCGCCATGAAACTCCTGCAGTTCAGGAACTTTTGGCGTGTATATCAGCTTTAAACCATGACTGGTTGAAAAACATAATGTGTGCTATTAAAATTCTAGACTAGTCACCGGCAGAAAATGCATCATTCTTCACAAAAAATGACTTAAATTGCTTTTATTACGTGGATAATTGTGGGGGACTTGTAACAGAAAAGCGGATTGTTCTCTTAAGCCTTAAATTAATTTAAGACGCAAACGGGCGGAATTTATACAAGTTGTCTAAATGTTATATCGATATCAATAAAAGAGTGAATTTTCCCGGCCTTATTAACAGAGCCAACCTCTGCTCTGGCGTAAAGTAGCCGTTTATGACGGTTGATAGCCGGGAACTATTTTGAACCATCATAAAAGAATATTTTCGGATTTGGCAGCAGTATATGGCCATCGGTTTTATTGATGCATTGTAGGGCGCTAAAATACCTCTGAATGTTTTTTAGTAATTTGTTTTAGCAGTGCTAAAGATCTCCCCTGTTGTTATTCAAAATATTTCGTTTTTTTCTAATAGCCATGTCCGGATTGCAAATTTAATGAGTAAATCCTGACGTCTGAGCTGCAGCTGGTGAGGCAAACTTGTTTTCTGAACCGTTTTATAATTGTTATAATCAATGGACCAGTTGGCATTTTTATTATCTTGTCCTGTCAGGTTCACTAACTGATTATTTTCATTAAGCTGATAAACGGCACCACTGGGATTGCCTTTAATCCATTGTTGTAAAACATCTATGGGTAACTCAATCCCCGACAGCTGAGTAATTAATGTCTGCGCATTTTTACCAAAATATATTTTACCCTGATCGTCAATTATTCGTGTTCCAAGTGCTGTCTTTTTTACATCTAGAATAGTCGTGCCTAAAAAACTGGTTAAAGTGATCTGAAAATTGTCGCCGCTTTGCTGCCAGTAAATATTTAGGCTATGACGTTTTTCATCTGTGATAATGGCCACTTTTCCGCTCAGAGACCAGTCTGTCAACTGCTCAAGCTGTTGTTGATGTGCAGCCCAATCGGCAGTCTCGGCAGGAGGTGTTGGTATTTGCGCACAACCGACAAGCATTAAGGTGAAAAATAAACCGGGAAGGAATGTTTTCATGTTTAATAAAACCATTTAGATAAATAAATAATACTAACCAGTCATAAAAATAAAAACAGCTTTATTTTCATTTAATAGTAATTCTCAAGTGATTGCTGAAGCAGGCAGTTAAGCGAGAGGACTTTAACTGCCTAATCTTATTGATTTATTGGACTAATAATTCCTGCGCATTAGCTAACGTGTGTTCGGTGATACGATCTCCGCCTAATAACCTGGCTAATTCACTTATACGATCTTTAGGATTGAGTTTAAACATAGTGGTATTAGTGGTTTTACCATCACTTTTTTTATCGACAAACATCTGTTGATGGCCATTCCCTGCCACTTGCGGCAAATGCGTAACACAGAGTATTTGCGTATTGGCACCCAGGCTGCGTAATAATTTTCCAACGACGGCGGCGGTAGCACCACTGATCCCGACATCAACTTCATCAAAAATCAGTGTTGGTGTCGAAACGCGTTGGCTAATGATCACTTGAATGGCCAGACCAATACGCGATAATTCACCTCCGGAAGCGACTTTACCTAAATCCTGCAAGGGCTGTCCTGGGTTGGCTGCTACTTTAAATTCAGCACTGTCTATTCCTAAGGGACTCAAGCTATTACGACTTGCTTGGGTTAAGGATACTTCGAAAATTCCCTCTTCCATATTGAGTTGCTGGATGCTCACCGTGATTTTCTTACTTAACTCTTTACTGTAACGCAAACGGCTTTGACTGAGTTTATTTGCCTGCTTGAAATAATTGCGTTCCGCTTGTTCTAAATCGAGTGTAAGTTGTTCTATTTGCGCATTAACATTAGTTAACGCCTGGTATTCTTTGTTTAATTTTTGGTGATGTTCGAAAAGAAATTCAGGTTGAATTTGGTGCTTACGACCTAAAGATAATGCTTCACTCATGCGTGTTTCTAATTGTTGAAAATGTTCAGGATCAAGCTCTAAGTTTTCACTAAAATGACGTAATTCATAACTGGCTTCTTCGATTTGGATGATGGCTTCTTGTAAGCCAGTAAGCATAGCCCCTAGTGATGGATCATTAACTACCTGATGCTCTAGTGCAGAGACACTTTTACGCAATAAACTCAATGCATCGACCTCTTCACCATCGCTTAATTGAGACAGGCTGATTTGGCAGGTTGTTAATAAAGCCCCGCTGTTGGCTAAACGTTTATGTTCCTGCTCTATCTCTTGAAACTCATCTTCAGCAAGTGAAAATGCATCTAACTCTTCAATTTGGTATTCAAGCAACTGTTTTCGCGCCTGTTTTTCCTGCTGATTAAGTTGTTGCTGCTTCAGTTGCTTATTAAGGAAGTGCCAACCCTGATAGGTATCTTTTACTTTTTGTAATAACAAATGATGGCCTGCATATTCATCAATAATAGAAAGCTGAATATCATTTTTTAGAAGACTTTGGTGGGCATGCTGACCGTGAATATTAACCAGTAATTGTCCCAGACTTTTGAGCTGCGAGAGCGGCACGGGGGTGCCATTAATGTAAGCACGGGAACGGCCTTCTTTGGTAATAATCCGGCGTAATAAACACTCCGCATTGTCACTTGGGGAATCATCAAGATCGTTGTTTTTTAACCAGTTTTTGGCATGAGGTGTATCACTTAAGGTAAAGCGCGCATTAACTTCTGCCTGTTCAGTGCCCACCCTGACCATATTGGCATCTGCGCGATCACCCAGACACAAACCCAGCGCGTCAATGGCAATGGATTTACCTGCACCTGTTTCACCTGTGATGGTGGTCA
>DATBNI010000344.1:0-1882 GCA_036554425.1 Psychromonas sp. | reverse complement strand
TTCATAATGTTCGCTAAACTGTACCGTTTTAAAACGTAACAAACCTAAAACAGTTGAATAAGCAGGTGTCGCAACATGATCGGTTAAACCTTGTAAATTCTCTGGTTTGCCTATGCGCACTTGCATATTGTCAAAAACTTTTTCTGCAACCTCAACCAACCCTTTCATTTGTGCTGCACCGCCTGTTATCACAATACCTGCAGCCAATTGCTGTTTTAAACTGTCCATTTCCAGGTTATTGCTCAGTTTGAATAACTCTTTTTTTATTAAGCCTAATAGTTCACTATAACGAGGTTCAATCACATCGATCAACATTTGCCGTTGCAGCTTGCGTGCATCTCGCCCACCCACACTGGTCAATTCAATCATTTCATCAGGCTTTATACTGCCGCGCTGTAAACCGCCATAATTGATTTTTATTTTTTCCGCCGAACTCGGTGGTGAACTAAAGGCAATGGCAATATCGTTGGTGACTGAATTGCCGGCATAACCAAGCACTGAGCTATGGCGTAATGCGCCTGCAACATAAACAGAGATGTCCATAGTACCGCTGCCCATATCAACAATGCAAACGCCTAGCTCTTTTTCATCTTCACTTAAAATAGCGGTACTCGAAGCAATACCGGAGAAGGTCAGTTGTTCTATTGATAAACCGCATAATTCAACCGCTTTTTCTAAATTTTTTACAAAATCATTATGGCAGGTAATTAAATGCACATCCGCTTTTAGTTTAACCCCAGATAACCCCAAGGGGTTACTAATACCTTCTTGAGAATCAATAGAGTATTGTTGCGGGATAACATGTAATAAACGTCGATCGTCACGTATTTTAATTGATTGGGCATTATGCAGCACACTGGCAATATCATAGGAGGAGACTTCATTATCGTCGATAGCCCAGGTACCCGATTCATTCGTCGATTCAATATGCGCACCGGAAACCGATAAATTCACCGAGGACACTTTACAATTGGCCATCTCTTCAGCAAGCCTTAATGCCTTTTGAATCGCAGTGACAACGGAATCTAAATCAGTAACAGAACCTTTATCAACACCTTTTGCGGCCACCTCTCCAACGCCCACTATATTGATCATATTATTGGCCATTTGCTCTCCAATTAATAGAACAATTTTACTGCTGCCAATATCTAATCCCACTGTATAACTACTTTCCATACTCAAAACTCACCGTTATCTTCATTAAACTGCACAATCTTGGGGTCTATATTCAGTATCAAGATTTCTCTTTTTGCCAACCAATCGCTATCCCGGTATCGTAACGCAAGTCAAAATAATCAATTGTATTAATATCGTATTTATTTTCTATCAATGGAAATACGCTTAAAAAGCGCTGAATACGATCCAGTTTTTGTTCTTTTCCTAAGCGTAATGCAATACCATTTTCTAAAATGATGTTGCTGGAGTTACGTTTATCACTGCTTAATAATTTAATCTTAAATTTGTTCACTTTTAATAATTGTTCAACTTGCAAGTAAGTTTGCAGTACTTGCTTGGCAAATTCATCTTCGCCATAGAGTTTAATATACTGACCGATAACACTCTCCGGGGAGGCGTGAATAATCTCGCCAGCCTGGTTTAACAGAGCGTTATTGTTCCAAATTGCAATGATCGATTGTTCAACAATGTGAATTTTTATGGTATCAGGCCATTGTTTGCGTATCGACGCAGAATAAACCCATGGCATCTCTTCAAGCTGTTTCTGAATTTGTGCAATTTCCAGGGTAAAAAAATTCAACCGATTTTTTTGCTCTTTTAATACTGTACGCACATCATCCGATGAAACGTGCTGCAGGTCACCGGTTAAAATTAAAAAGGTTAAGGGTAAAGATTGCTCATCGGTTAGCCATGCTTTTAATTGTGA
>DATBNI010000340.1:0-4160 GCA_036554425.1 Psychromonas sp. | reverse complement strand
GCAATGTTTTTCAACTTGCGGGAAGTATGTATTTAAAGCAAGCTCAGAGGGTAAAAAGCCTATATATGGTTTGGTGCCATTAAAATTTAATGCTGGATACCTTGCTGCGGATATAATGTTTTTTGCGCCAGCAATGTTTTTCAACTTGCGGGAAGTATATCCACACTATCAATTTGATATTAATGCAGGTGTTGTCCGGTATAAATGAAAAAGGAAGATAGTTGGGTTACATATACCCCAAAAAAAGATGAAACTGAACGCGCCAAAAAATATTTTAGAAACTAAACTTAACAAAGAAAATCACTGGATGCATAATGATTGTCGCGGTTTATGCTAAAAAATGCCAGCAAAACAGCGCGAACCTAGGTGCCGGTGCCTGCGCGTTGAGGTTGGAGAATAATCAGGGTTTATCAGTATTTAAAAGGTGTATTTCCCCTGTGACAGGAGAAATGCTACAGCCTTGTCAGGTACTCATTAGAGAGCGGAGCATAAATGTCAGATTGTGGAGCAGAACAAACTGCTAAGCTTGAGAAAAAAACGCTAATTGTTCTTCTCTTGATAAACGCATTTATGTTTGTTGCTGAATTTATCTTAGGGTGGCTGGCACAATCTACGGGCTTAATTGCCGATTCTCTGGATATGCTGGCAGATGCAACAGTGTACGGTCTTTCATTCTATGCTGCGGGCAAAGGAATATTGGATCAGGCCAAGGCGGCTCAAATCAGTGGTTTCCTGCAAATTATATTAGGGATCAGCGTCCTATTTGAAGTGCTTAGGCGGTTGCTGTTTGGCAGCGAGCCCCAAAGTACATTCATTATCTCAGTGGGTGCCGCTGCTTTGCTGGCCAATATCATTTGCCTTGCCTTAATCTCCAAGCACAGAAAGGGCGGCGTGCATATGAGAGCTTCTTGGATATTTTCAGCAAATGATGTTATAGCCAATTTAGGTGTAATAGTTTCCGGTATGCTTGTTGCCATTATAGGCAGCCGCCTCCCTGATTTAATTATCGGCGCCATCATTTCACTTATTGTGATTCGCGGTGGAATCAAGATACTTCAAGATACAAAACAAACCCGTGAATCGGCTAAGTGAAGCTAATATGAATGACTAAATGGGTGATCTATTTAGGCCCGGTAAAATTCATGAAAGCAGTAACCAGTCATCTTTTTCAGCCTCTCCGGCCTATTTATCCGGGGCTAAAACCAGGTTTTTTAGGCGCTTCAGCTTTGCTTATTAATGAGCTTATTTGAATTTTTTTAATATGTTTTTACCTGTTTCCATTCAGTTTCTCCAATTGAGCCTATTATTTCTTAATGGAGTGGCTGAATCTATTAAGCCAGGTCAGCTTACTGCGCAATCACTAAAAACAGGAGAGACAACATGACAAAAGTTCTCGTTCTTTACTACAGCATGTATGGTCACATCGAAACCATGGCGGAAGAGGTGGCTGAAGGCGCACGAAGCGTTAAAGGCACAGAGGTCACTATCAAGCGTGTTCTCGATTTGATGTCGGAAGACGCAGCTAAAAAGGCGGGTGCAAAGCTCGATCAGGAGGCACCGTTTGCGACAACGGAGGAACTGGCAGATTACGATGCTATTATATTTGGCGCACCTACACGCTTTGGCAATATGTGCGCGCAGATGCGTAATTTCCTTGACCAGACCGGCAGGCTGTGGATAGATGGCAAATTGATTGGCAAGGTGGGTAGCGTATTCACCTCTACAGGTACACAGCACGGCGGGCAGGAAACTACTATCACCTCCTTTCACACTACTTTGCTGCATCATGGCATGATCATTGTGGGCGTTCCCTATTCTTGTATGGAAATCATGAACATGAGTGAAATCACCGGCGGCTCACCCTATGGGGCAAGCACGCTTGCGGGCAGTGACGGCAGTCGCCAACCGTCAGAAAATGAAAAAAAAATTGCCCGGTTCCAGGGAGCCCATGTTGCAGAAGTGGCTAAGAAGCTATCGGCCTCGTAGGACTACTCGTTTTCACCCGCCGATCAGTGCTGACGAGAGATATTGGTAGAGATGGCAATCTCCATAAGCTTCTATATCAGCGAAGCCTATGCTTGCGGTTGCAAAAAAAAGCGCGCAATGTCAAATGCGGGAGAGGATAGAAATCAATGTAGGCGATATGCATGATTTGCCGTTCGAGGACAACAGCTTTGATGTTGTCCTTTCAACCTACAGTTTGTGTCCGCTCTGCGCCCCTGCTAAAGCGGCAACAAAATTGTACCGGGTCACCAGGCCGGGAGGGTGTATCGCAATTGCACACTCTACTGGGCCCGAAACACCCTTTGTTAAATGGATGGCCGATCATGCAGAGAACATCTTTTAGCATATTCCATCAATATTACTGGGATGCAGATCCGTCGCCGTACTGCCTACACTCGAACAACTTGGTTGTAAAACGATTTTTAAAAAGCGTATAGGAGTGCCGCTTTGGCCTTTCTTGTCTGTACGGCAGAAAAGTAAGCCGCTATTTGACGGATAACAGCTGAAAGTAATAGGTTAACTAATTAAAGGAAAGTTAAAAACGTTATTACAGATAAGTAAGAGAAGGCTTTAAGGACAGGGGCTTTTAAATTTTTCAATGAAATTAGATACAAGTTAAAGGTGGAATTAATAACATGGATCTATTCTACTTATTATCAATATAAATAATAAGTTCGTTATTTTAATTCGCAAAGCCGGCTATTTTCAGATAATAAAAAACCACGACTAAATTATCAGCGTGGTTTTTGTTTTTCGATAAAAAATGAAAGTTAAGCGAAAACTTTTTGCAGCGGCGGCACTATTTGTTTTTTACGACTTAGTACACCCTCTAACCATACTTTACCGTCGGTAGTTGCCTGGCCAAAGGCTTGTTCGGCTAAATTTTCGTTATCACTGACCACTAAAAGCTCTGAGCCTTCTTTCATGATATCCGTAAGCAATAATAAAACACTGTGACGCTGACCTTCTGCTTTTAATGCCGCAATATCGGCAGCAAGCTCGGCTTTAATATCATCAAAAACACTAAGATCAATAACTTCTAATTGACCGATGCCAACCTTGTTACCGTTCATATTAAAGTCTTTAAAATCACGCTGAACTAAATCACGCACTGGCGTACCTTGAACAGCCGATTTTACTTTGAACATATCCATACCAAGTTCTTTAAAATCTTTAATACCCGCAATTTCAGCTAACGCTTCAACACATTTAATATCAGCTGTGGTACAAGTAGGAGATTTGAAAATAACAGTATCGCTTAAAATAGCGCACATCATAGCGCCTGCTATGTTTTTAGGGATTTCAACATTATAGAAATCATACATCATTTTAATAATGGTATTGGTACAGCCTACAGGACGAACCCAAATTTCAAGTGGTGTCGTTGTGGTTAAATCACCTAATTTATGGTGATCAATAATACCTAAAATTGTGGCTTGATCAATATCATCAGGGGCAAGTGCAATATCGCTGTGATCGACAATATAAACATTATCACCCGCATAACTGGTTTTAAGCATTGGCGGTTCAAAACCAAACTTATCTAAAATAAATAAGGTTTCAGGGGTTAATTTACCCAAACGTGCCGGAACTGTTTCTTCACCTAAAGTGGTTTTTAAATATGATAATGCGATGGCTGAACAGATAGAGTCTGAATCAGGGATCTTGTGACCTACAACATAATTTGGCATAAAAGTACTCTCCTTTAATTTTGCGTTATTTTAGCAAACTATGTTTTGTTTGGATATATGCAGACTTCTGGTAATACAAGGTAAAACTGCCTTATATTCCTTTTAAATTATCAATATTAAGATGGATGGGATCCTAGCTTGCGATTTTAAATCAATATTGATTGCTAACTCCTATCTGGACGCCACCTGTTTTACAGCTATAAATTGACCTGGATATATAAGATGCGGTCGTACAGTCGGCTTTTTATTGAGCGCTATCATAGATGATCACTTCAGGCGCTGCATTATTAGTTTTCTACAGCTCGGTCATTAAAGCGACATTACAGAAAATTGCGGTATCATTAATCGGCCCATTTTCGAATTTCCGGGTAGTTGTCGAAGGGGGTGTTTACCCAGCCTTCAGAATACGAATGAGCATAAAACACTCATTTTTCCCCGTGGATATTACTCTAAAAGCTCTTTAAT
>DATBNI010000331.1:0-1816 GCA_036554425.1 Psychromonas sp. | reverse complement strand
TTTCGGCTTTTAATTTTCTTACTAAGTCAGGGGTTTTATAAGCCGCTATCCCACCACTTACACCGACTAATACATTCTTTTGTTCAAGTTGCATATTTTTCCAAATCGCGTACAAATTCAGCTTGTACTTTTGCGAGAGTGTTTACTCTCATTATTAAAACATTGTTATCCAAGGATGGGAACATGAAAATATTAGACTGGCCTCAACAAGAGCGTCCACGCGAAAAGCTTCTACATTATGGTGCTCATACTTTAAGTGATGCCGAGCTATTGGCGATTTTTCTACAAACCGGCTTAAAAGGTCAAAATGCCGTGCAGCTGGCTCGTTCAGCTTTGCAAGCCCACGGGTCTTTGCGCGCGCTCCTGCAGGCCCCCAAACGACGGCTACTTACTACTCCTGGCTTTGGTAGCGCGAAGTACGCCTTGCTTCAGGCGAGCATAGAGTTACAAAAGCGTCAGTTGAGTGAACAGATGGTGCGTGAACGAAGCTTTTGTCACGCCGAGGACGCATCATCTTATTTAATTAGTCAGCTTCGCGACAAACCAAGGGAGGTTTTTTCAATGCTGATGCTCGATTCACAGCATCAACTTATCGCTTACCGAGAAATGTTCCAAGGCACTATTAACAGCGCTGCGGTTTACCCAAGAGAATTAGTCAAGCAGGCGATGGAAGATAACGCAGCAGCAGTTATCTTGGCTCATAATCACCCGAGTGGAAGAGCCGAACCGAGTCAGTCTGATATCAATATCACACAAAAAATCAAGCAGGCAATGGCGCTCGTAGACGTCAGCGTGCTCGATCATTTTGTGATTGGAGACGGCCGGGCAGTGTCATTTGCACAGCGCGGCTTGTTATAAAAGCCCGGTAGCAGATATATGATATTGGTGATAAATAATCGTCGTGTTGTTATGCAATTCGTCTTACACTATATGCAGGATATGTGGGCAAATGTTTGTTACTTAGGGTGTTTTTATTCTCTTATATAAACTCTAAATAATAAGGTGCATCACCCGTCTACACTTATAAAAAGGGTGAAAAGGGGCGTGATATAGTCATTTTTGTAGATTGAATGCGAAAAGATCTCTGTTTCTGGGATTTTTAGTTGTATTTTTACACGCATTCCTGTATAAAATGCGCCCTCTTAATTAATCGCGTTACACAGCAATACGGTTTGCTGATGTTAATCGGCAAACACAGTTTTTTGGAGACAAAAATGTCTAGAGTATGTGCAGTTACAGGTAAGCGTCCTACAGTGGGTAACAACCGCTCACACGCTAGAAACGCGACGCGTCGCCGTTTCTTGCCTAACCTACAAACACACCGTTTTTGGGTTGAAAGCGAAAGTCGTTTCGTTAAATTACGTCTTACCGCGAAAGGTATGCGTATCATCGATAAGAAGGGTATCGATTCAGTATTAACTGACATCCGTGCTCGTGGTGAGAAAATCTAAAGCCTCTTCTAAGGAAAACTATCATGCGTGATAAAATCAAATTAGTGTCATCTGCTGGAACGGGTTTTTACTACACCACAGACAAAAACAAGCGTAACATGCCTGGAAAAATGGAAATAAAGAAGTACGATCCTAAAATTCGTCAGCACGTTATGTTTAAGGAAGCAAAAATCAAGTAATTAACTTGCATTTTGTCTCCACAAAAACCCGGCTTTTGCTGGGTTTTTTGCTTCTAGGTTGCTGTTGATTGCAATGTACTATTATTCAATTAAATACCTGCAATTAAATAAACAATCATGCAGTTAAATCAAAGGCAAGAACACAAACTCCCTTGATGTTAAACAAACTTTATTGATCAATTGTGC
>DATBNI010000275.1:0-1537 GCA_036554425.1 Psychromonas sp. | reverse complement strand
CGGCAATTGACCACCTTCACCCGGTTTAGCACCCTGCGCCATTTTAATCTGAATTTCAGCAGCATTAGTCAGATAGTATGAGGTCACACCAAAACGACCCGATGCCACCTGTTTGATCGCAGAACGTTCCCAATCACCATTTTCTTTTGGTAGAAAACGCATCGGATCTTCACCACCTTCACCTGAATTGGATTTTGCGCCGATCCGGTTCATTGCAATTGCCAGTGTTGAGTGAGCTTCATGTGAAATAGAGCCAAAGCTCATCGCGCCGGTAGCAAAACGTTTTAGAATATTTTCAGATGATTCAACCTGCTCCAGCGGAATTGGGCCTGTTGCATTAGGGACAAATTCAAACTGACTGCGCAGTGTCGCTGCATCATCGCCCTGGGAGTCAACGGCTGCACAATATTCTTTAAACTGCGCATAATTTTTATTACGCGTTGAATCTTGTAATAAAGGGATGGTCGTCGGATTAAATAAATGTTTTTCACCGCGCTGTTTCCATTGGTAAACACCGCCCACATCTAAACGACTGACGGGCACTTCACGCAGCGGGTAGGCAAAACGATGGCGTACGAGTATTTCAGTGGCAATATCATCAATTGATAAACCTTGAATACGTGTCACAGTGCCTTTGAAGTAACTATCAACGACGGATTTACTGACACCTAAGGCTTCAAATATTTGCGCTCCCTGGTAAGACTGGATGGTTGAAATACCCATTTTAGAAAATATTTTCAATAGACCTGAGTCGATTGCTTCTTTGTACGAAGCAAAGAGCTCTGTGACTTTTTTATCCGCAGGTAAGCGTTTTTTCGCCTGCAGGTCAACAATCATTTCTTCAATTAAGTAAGCATTAACAGCTGATGCTCCGTAACCTATGACGGTTGCAAAATGATGTGTTTCACGTACATCGCCGGTTTCAACGACTATATCACAGAGCGCACGCAGGCCGCGTTTGATCAGGTAGTGATGTACCGCAGCCGTTACCAACATCGCAGGAATGGGGGCATGGTCAGAAGTCGCACTGCGATCGGACAGAATAATGATCGAATAACCATCATGAATCGCATCTTCGGCGTAGCGACAAATACGATCTAATGCGCGTGCTAACTTACCCGGCTCACCTGTTGCTCTAAATAAGGTGTCTAATGTCTTAGCCTGCAGATTTTTATCATCCAGTGCCTTGATTTTTTGCAGTTCGGCATTACTTAATACAGGAGACTCAAGCTCGACTTTATGGCAATGCTCAGGTGTTTCCGATAACAGATTTTGATCTTTCCCCAAGTAAGTTTTTAGCGACATAACCATACGCTCACGAATAGGATCGATTGGCGGGTTAGTTACCTGTGCGAACAACTGCTTAAAGTAATGAGATAAATGCTGAGCTTGATGAGAAAGTACAGCAAGTGGCCAATCGACGCCCATTGAGCCCAAGGGCTCTTTACCGTCACGCAGCATAGGCAATACAATCTCATTAACTTCTTCCGAAGTCACCCCGAAACCTTGTAAACGGCGTAATAACTGACCGTCTTTA
>DATBNI010000326.1:0-11543 GCA_036554425.1 Psychromonas sp. | reverse complement strand
GGCAGGCCAGCCCATCCCCTGAAACCAGCCGTTCAAAAATAAAAGGATAAACATCGCCGTGATACTACCCGTCGCCCAAGGCATAAGACCAAAGCAAAGCATAACCAAAGCCGACATCACCAGACCGGCTGCCAAGAAATAACGCGAATTAGAACGGTCCGATACACTGCCCATTAAAAACTTCTATAAACCATAAGCAATGGAAACGGCTGCCAGCGCCACACCAAGATCACCACGGCTGTAACCGTATTCTTCAATCAAAAACGGCATAGCTAACGTGAAGTTTTTACGCACTAAATAATAAACCCGCGTAACCGATAAAAATACTTAAAAATAATTGCCAGCGCAGGCGTTTATATATTGGATCAATCTGCCCTTCAGGCAAACGCCCAATATGCGCGACGGGTTTAAATAAACCGAACATAAGCGGCTCCTTAATGTAATTAGTGAGTGCATTTTGAGCAAGTGAACCCAAAAAAGAACAAAAAAGCGTTTCCGCTCACAAAAGTTTCGCTTTCATGGAATTATTACAGTTTTGTTACATTATTATCACACTGGCAACAAAATAAATTCATGAATCTGATCACAAACGAGCATTTAACGCAGAAAACAGGACTTATTTTTAATTTCAGTTAATTACCAATATATTAACCATAATTAACAATAAGATAACTTAAAAAAACAACCTACATCAACGCCTAAAAAAACCAAAAAACCAACAAAAAGACCACCGACCGCAACTAAAACAGGGAATAAAACATTCGAAAGAACACTAAAAAGCTCGAATACGAAAACAAATGGTGCATTTATGTTATAAATAACCTAAACTCCCTTACATGATCGTAAATGTTCGTTCGAGCCACAACAAAGAAGGAGAGCTTTATATGCATAACGAAAAGCAAAAACAGGAAAATAAACAAATTTTAGATCTGCTTGTTGTTGGTGGCGGCATCAATGGCGCAGGTATAGCCGCAGACGCTGCCGGCAGAGGTTTGAGCGTCGGATTATATGACGCAGCTGATTTTGCATCTGCAACATCATCTGCGAGTTCCAAGCTGGTTCATGGCGGTTTACGTTATTTAGAGCATTATGAGTTTCGCCTGGTATCTGAAGCACTGGCAGAAAGAGAAATTATACTCAAAAAAGCCCCTCATATTGTTAAACCAATGCGCTTTCGTTTACCTCACCGCCCATTTTTACGTCCGGCCTGGATGATTAGGATTGGTCTGTTTTTATATGATCACCTGGGTAAACGTACCATCTTAGATTCAAGCCGGCAGGTTAACCTGGCAAAATCTGGTCTGCTGAAAAAAGAGATCACTAAAGGTTTCGAATATTCCGACTGCTGGGTAGATGATGCACGTCTGGTTATTCTTAATGCAATGGCGGCCGAGTCTAACGGCGCCGAAGTTAAAAATTATTGCCGAGTTGAAAAAGCAGAACGAGTCGATGGTTTATGGCTGGTGACCATTATTAATGAACAGACCAACACGCGTTTTCAGCGTAAAGCACGTGCGGTAGTTAATGCGGCCGGCCCATGGGTTAAACAGTTCTTCGATAACAGCCTGCCGGATAAATCTCCGCGTAATATTCGTTTGGTAAAGGGCTCTCATATAGTAGTACCACGCATTCATAACGAAGAGCAGGCCTATATACTGCAGAACCAGGATAACCGCATTGTCTTTGTTATCCCCTATATGGATGACTTTTCCATTATAGGTACAACGGATCTTGAATACGTTGGCGATCCGCGTAAAGTGGAAATCTGCGATGAAGAAGTCAGTTACTTAATTGATGTTGTTAATCAGCACTTTGTAAAACAGTTAAATAAAGATGATGTGGTCTGGACCTACAGTGGTGTACGCCCCTTGTGTGACGATGAATCAGACTCTCCGCAGGCAATCACCCGAGATTACACATTAGAACTAGAGCAGAAAGACAACCAGGCGCCATTATTGTCTATCTTTGGCGGAAAGCTGACCACTTACCGTAAATTATCTGAATCTGCGATGAAATTAATTAAGCCGTATTTTGCTAAATTAGGTGATTCATGGACAGCAGATATGCCCTTACCCGGTGGCGATTTTAATTATCCGCGTAAGCAGCTGGCTGAGAACTTAATCGCTCAGCACAACTGGCTTCCTATTAAAACAGCAAATCGTTATGTCAGTCAGTTTGGGACATTAGCCTGGTGCTTATTCGATGGCTGTAGCTCCGAAGCTGATTTTGGTATTGATTTCGGCAACGGTTTATACAGTAGAGAAATCGATTATTTGATTGCAAAAGAATTTGCTAAAACAGCCGAAGATATTTTATGGCGCAGAACTAAACTGGGTCTGTACTTAAGCGCAGAACAACAAGTTAAGGTGACCGCTTATATTGACGCTAAGGTGCAAAAAGACATACCCCTTAAATTTTCTCTGGCCGGTTAACAAGGGGGTAATAAAAACGGTGTAACTGCAGTTTTAAAGCTAGCATATAAGGCGGTCTTCAAATGCGCTCATAAAGCGATTTAAGGCCGTTTCCAATTTCTCATCGCCACACTACTGCGCTACCCTGGGGTTAAATCTGAATACTTGAAGATCCCGACATTCTTTCGGACATGGTAACTATTTTAATAGTGTTTTTTTCAAACTCACAGATCGTCAAATGAGGATCCTGCAGGGCCTGACTGATTTGATGACCGCAACCCGTATCAATAAATAATTGCTGCCCCTTTAAAAAGGACTTACTTAAGGGTGTATGACCGGAAACAATATAATCAACGCCTTTAAAAAAACGTTCATATTCATTCTTAATACAGTCTCTCCCCCACAGCAGCTCATTATAGTTTTCAGTGGTTATCTCCTGCTCACTAACAGGCCATTTATCAAAGGGATATTGAGCGTGGATCACACCAACCTCTCCCGCCTTTGTGGCAACAGTCAAAGTCAAAGTATAATTTTTTTGCACTATGCGCTTTGCCCGTTTTCTTTGCTCCTCATTTAATGCCTCCCACCAGCTTCCACCATTAAAGTACCAGTTAATTTTATGATAAAGATTATCGTCCTGCATTTCGAGTAAAAATTGCTCGTGGTTGCCAAGCACAGGAATAAACCATTCTTTTTCCGCCAGTTTAAGGCAGTTAAAAGAAGCTTCTCCTCTGTCAATAACATCTCCCACGGAGAATAATCGATCTGCATCCAGATTAAAGTTGATCTTCTCCAGAGATTGCATCAAAAGTGAATATTTCCCGTGTATATCACCGACAAAAAAATCTCGTCCGCCTTTATTGCAAGAATAAGAACAATGAACGGGTAAACTGAAATTATCTAACATTTGAGCTCTCCTTTCATTTTTGACAGATCTGCCTCTGCCATTATTGAGAGAAATAACAATAGACCAAATGTATTAAAGATGGGCGCTTGAATTGCGTAGGAAAAATCAACACTAGCAAGGCATGAGTTGCAGGAAGTAGTTATCCTCCTTGCAAAATTCATAACACAGATAGGATTAATTTTAACCAGCAAGGCTGTTCACCTATTTGATACGTTTGGTATTAGTCCCTCTTTATTTTAGTGCAAACTGAGACAAATAAATTCAATAATAAAGACAGGGCCGGTAATTAAGATGTTCTCTAGGGAGGAGTTGGATAAAATAGTCTGAATAAATGCACTTAAATGGAATGAGCGTTTTGACACAAAAAAACAATTTTATCTAATCAACGCAGAAATATGACTGATTATGTTAATATGAGCCATTATCTCAAATAAAATTTAATTATCGCGAGCATCTTTATGCAAGAATCTCTATTACAACGCGCTACCGATATCTGTGAACAAAAACGCATCAGATTCACGCCGATTCGCCAGCAGGTCTTTCTACTGATGGCTGAACAGAAAGGTGCAGTGAGCGCCTATGACTTGCTTGAACGATTACAACAATATGAAGCAAATGCTAAACCGCCTACTATCTACCGTGCTTTAGATTTTCTGTTAGAGAACCATTTTATTCATCGCATTGAATCCTTAAATGCTTATCTTATGTGTGCTCATTTTGGCTGTGAACATCCGATGCAGTTGTTAATTTGCGACAGTTGCAAAAAAGTCATTGAACTAAGTGATCCTGTTATTGATGATGCTTTTGCTCAGCAGGCTAAACAATCTGGTTTTCAAATAACCAATAAGGTATTGGAAGTTCACGGCATTTGCAGTCAATGCCAGCACTCTTCTGCTATTGAAGTACAATAAGTAATGGACTTAACTGCCACACTTAATTCAAAGCAAAAAAAACCCCGTTACAAAAATTTGTAACGGGGAAAACTAAGGAAATAACTATGAATTTAACTAATTCAATAAATTAGTCAACGGGTCTTCGATTAAGTTCATAGGATTTTTAAGAAATATCAATTCACTCATCAAAGAGCAGTCTATTTCTTTGCGCCCTCCTGATTTCCCGATCATTGAGCGATATTAATTCGCATAAACTTATCGCCGTTCAGCTTCAATATGAAAATTCACGGCTTACTCTATTAGATCATTTTTTAAATAAGTTTTAGTTAATGCGCCTCGTCCCAGTTATCACCCACACCCGCATCGGCAATCAGCGGCACATCTAAATCAGCGGCTTTAGCCATAATGGCTTGAATCTCCTTAGTGTAAGACTCAACAAACTCCTCTTTAATACTAAAGACCAATTCATCGTGTACCTGCATTAACATCTGCACGCTGCCTGGTTTCTTTCCTTTTATCCAATCCGCCATATCAATCATCGCCTTTTTAATGATATCTGCAGCTGTCCCCTGCATTGGCGCATTGATCGCGGCACGCTCCGCCGCTTTTTTAAGCATGCCATTGCGGGATTTAATATTGGGCAATTGCAGGCGGCGGCCTAAAATCGTTTCAACATAACATTTTTCATTGGCGAGGCTGCGCGTATCTTCCATATAGGTAAGCACTCCTGGATAACGATTGAAATACTTATCCATATATAACTGTGCTTCATGACGGCCAATATTGAGCTGTTTAGCTAAACCAAATGCACTCATGCCGTAAATCAGACCAAAGTTAATCGCTTTAGCGCTGCGCCTTTGCTCAGTGGTAACCTCTTCTAAAGGCACAGAAAAGACTTCTGCAGCGGTCGCTTTATGGATATCTTTGCCCGTTGAAAAGGCGTCCAGTAAGCCTTTATCCTGTGAAAGATGGGCCATAATACGCAATTCAATTTGGCTGTAATCTGCGGCCACAATTTTATAACCGGGTTGGGCGATGAAAGCTTGACGGATACGGCGTCCTTCCGCGCTGCGGATGGGAATATTTTGTAAATTTGGCTCTGTTGAAGATAAGCGCCCGGTGACGGTAACAGCTTGCTGATATGAGGTATGCAAACGTCCGGTTTTTTCATTCACCATTTTTGGCAGTTTATCGGTATAGGTCGATTTTAATTTACTTAAACCTCGGTGCTCAATAATTAATTTGGGCAAGGGATAAGTTAAGGCCAATTCTTGCAGGACCTCTTCGGCTGTTGATGGCGCGCCTTTTGGCGTTTTCTTTAAAATAGGTAAATTAAGCTCATCATAAAGAATAGTCTGCAACTGTTTTGGTGAACTCAGATTAAAAGGTTTACCTGCCTCTTCATAGGCTAGCGCTTCAAGCTCCAATAAGCGTTTCCCTATTTCAGCACTCTGCTTGGCCAATAGATCGCTGTCAATCTCGACACCGCCGCGCTCTATGTCGGAAAGAACGGTTAATAAAGGCAGTTCAATATTGTTAAAAACAGATAACAACCTGGGCTCAGCGGCCAATTTTTCAAATAACTGTAAATGTAAACGCAGGGTGACATCGGCATCTTCGGCGGCATAGGGAGCAGCATCTTTGATACTAATTTGATTGAAGGTAAGTTGGTTTTTACCTTTGCCGGCGATTTCTTCAAATGAGATGCATTTATGATCCAGGTATCTGAGCGCAAGGGTATCCATGTCATGCCGCCCGGTGCTGTCAAGGACATAGGATTCAAGCATAGTATCGAACTTGATACCTTTTAATTCGATACCGTGATTGAGCAGGACACTGCGGTCATATTTTAAATTTTGGCCGACTTTTTTAAATTTTTCACTTTCTAATAAGGGCCTTAGTTTTTCTAAGGTGCTGCTTAAATCTAATTGCTTGGGCGCATCAATATAATCATGGGCGAGCGGTAAGTACGCCGCTTCGATAATAGCCTCCTCTCCACTGCCTGGATTGCTTTGAACAGCAAAAGAGAGGCCGACTATTCTGGCCTGCATGTAATCCAGACTGGTTGTTTCTGTATCAATAGCAAATAATTCAGCGGCTTCTAATTTGGCTATCCACTGGGTTAATTGCCCCTGCGTATAAATCGTTTTGTAACCACTGCGATCAATGCTCGATCCTGAGGTTGCCGTGCTTGGGTTAGCAGAGGAAGAGACAGTGCTATTAGTGCTGGAAACAGAAGCTTGTTTGCTGGCCATACTGCCGTTTTCTAACAGGGCAGATAACCAGCGTCTAAACTCCAATTTTCCGAAGAGTTTAATCAAAGCATCTGTATCTTGCGCTTTAGGCTTAAAGTCTTTATAACTTTCGGATAATTCAACATCGGTTTTAATGGTGGCGAGTTGATAAGAAAGGCGCGCCATCGCCTCATTATCGCGCATTTTTTTAGCCATGGTTTTACTGCCACGAAAGCCCAGAGCTGCCAGTTTTTCGAGGTTTTGGTAAATATTATCCATAGAGCCCAGGCCCTGTAGCATTGCCAGGGCTGTTTTTTCCCCAACACCAGGTACACCGGGAATATTATCAACCTTGTCCCCCATCAATCCGAGATAATCGATAATCAACTCGGGTGGAATACCAAATTTTTCATTAACACCTTGTACATCAAGCACTGTATTGGTCATGGTATTGATTAATAGCGTATTCTCATCAACCAGCTGCGCCATATCTTTATCACCCGTGCTGATTAAGGTGGTGATACCCTCTGCGCTTGCCTGGCGAGAGAGCGTACCAATAACATCATCGGCTTCAACACCGGGAACGGTTAAAATAGGCAGGCCCATCGCCTTAATAACTTCATGTAAGGGCTCAATTTGAATGCGTAAATCATCCGGCATACTGGGACGGTTAGATTTGTACTCAGTGTACATATCGTCACGGAAGGTTTTTCCCTTCGCGTCAAAAACCACCACAATATGACTGGGATTAAATTGTTTTAATAAACTTTGCAGCATGTTAACCACGCCATAAACAGCCCCCGTTGCTTCACCTGCAGAATTTGTCAAATGTGGAGGTGAAAAAAAAGCGCGATATAGATATGAAGAGCCATCCACAAGGATAAAAGGATTTTCCGGAATAGTTGCCATCGGATTGTTACCAAGATAAAAGAAAAATAGGTTTTGATTATACCGATCCGCTGACGACTTGGAAGTGCGAGTAACTGTTACGCGATAAGTAATCGAAAAAGCATGGGTAACAGATCTGAAAACGGTGCAATCGATGCGCATTTAAGTTCTGAGTAAATCTGCCGATAAATTTTAATTGTTAATAAGTTCGCGCATAATTATGCCGCGCTAATCACGTTTTGCTCAGTGAAGACTTAAATATCTACCTATAAATGTAAGTGCTTGTTCACTTTTCCTGCAGCTATACCTGTGGATAACTCTGTTAGTTGTTTTGAACGAAATTTAGACTGTAGCAAAAAAAAAATTAAAAACATTTATTTTCAATATGTTATAGGTTGTGTTTGACAAAAAAAAGCACATAAGGAATTTATCGATATGTGCATAACAAAAATATTTTTTTTAGTTAAGGAACACTAGATCACTTTATATGGTTAATGACCGGATTGGCGTACATTTTTAATACTATTGCTTGTAGCTCCGGTTTGACAGCCTGCAAGCGGGCATTAAAGGCCGCTTTATCTGCCCCATCAATAGAGGATAAATTTTGCTTAGCCGCAATAAAGTTAGAGGAGTATAAATGATAATTTTTATAAATCTGACGATCGATTTCCTGTGCAACCGCCTCTGCGTCGCTAAATTCACCTTTTAGCGGCTGTCCGAAAGCCACATGAACCCGCCCTTTTTGCCCGGTAATGCCTAGGACAATACTTTCAATATCTTCAAATTGTGATTTTTTATACTCACCAAACTCTGCCCTGTCATATAATTCCTGCGCCTTTTGCTGATCACAAGGATCAAATTCATAGGAAACCGCAACCGGTACAATATTCAATTTATTGATGTAATCTGAAAAGCTTATTTTTTGTTTTTTACCGTTGACATAAAACATTTTAATAATAGCCGGCTCAGTTTTATCAAAACCATCCTTTGCCCGCCCTTCTCTTTGCGCAATCCAGATATTACTTTCGCCCTGTAAAGAACTAAAAATATAATCCGACAAATGTGCCAGAGATTTCATCATTTCACGCATCCCGGAGACGGAACGCTGCACAATAAAGCTTTTGTTCATGCGCATCAAATCGGCAACATAGGGTTTGCTTAAGAGATTACCTCCAATAGCAATACGCACGGTTTTAAAATTTTCAGAATATAAAGCCCAATTTACAAAGGCAGGATCCATTGCAATATCTCTATGATTCGAAACAAAAAGATAATTTTTAGCAGGATCAATTTTATCAAGACCAGAATAGGTGAAACTCGTTGTAGTAGATGCAATCATGTGTTCCATGTAACCGCCAACCACTTTTTGCATCTCATCAATACTGTTAATACCGCCCCATTTATATAAAAAATAACGGCGCAGTAGCGGTTTTAATAAAAAGCCCATAAATTTAGCAATTTTAGAAAAACGGAAGCTGATAATCGCATTCATAAATTCATCATTTTTAATAACGCGTTGAATAGCAGGCTGGATTTCATCATCGTTATAAGGGCGGATATCACTAAATTTATCGACTGCGTTGGGCATTTTCATACTCTCTATAAAATATATCGGCGCATTTTACCTTCTTTCAAAGGTTTCAGCGAATTTAATTAAATAAGAGTAGGGTTTATATGGATGGCAATGCGATATATCAAAAAAAACCATAGCGCTGATCCTAAAAGATATACTCAAATTTCTTGAAAATAGTGATTCAGAGACCTACTCGGACGACGGCTAAAGGAACAACATGCTGCTAATACGCATCCTATTTCCTTATAGCCAATCCATTCATTTATGCTTGTAAAAATAGCTTGGCCAGATCAATAAGGTGACAGGGTTAATCAAAGAAAAGCAAATGCATCGCCATAGATATGTTCAAGCAGCGCACCTTGTTTGACAAAGTCTTCACGGGCAATTTTTGCCATCTCAAATCGCCCGACAACGTAGATATCAAAGGCACTTAAATCTTTAAATTCATTTAAAACAGCTTGATGAACATACCCCTGGTGACCTTGCCACTGCGCTTCAGGCAGCTCAATCACCGGATGGAAATGAATATTTTTATGCTCGATTGCCCAATTAGATGCTTCATCTTCAAAATAAAAGTGAGCGTATTCTCTCACTCCCCAGTATAAGTAAACCGGATTTTTTAATTGCAGGTTAACAATTTGCTCGAGCAGAGATTTTACATATGAGAAGCCCGTTCCGCCTGCCACCAAAATAATGGGACGCTCCGAGCTTTCTCGTAAATAAGCAACACCATTGCCAATTTCAGCATCAACGCTGCCTTCATCCTGCATCTTTTCAATCACCTGCATGGCATAACTGTTTTCTGGTGTCGCCCCTATATGCAATTCAATTTGATTTCCTGTTGGCGCATTCGCTATTGAAAAATGACGTTTATCATTTTCTCCCATCACAATTGAAACGTATTGTCCGGCCTTAAAAGAAACGGGCTCAACGGGCTGCAAAAATACGCGGTATAAAAAAGTATTTAACTTTTCGATGGAAGTGATCTTACAAGTAACAGGTTGCATTAAATTCTCTTTTTAGAATAGGTTCCAGAAAAACAGGAATGTAACAAAAAAATAACATTTAGATTATGACAGGATATCTAAATCTTGCCAAAGATCATCTATTTTTTCTTTTACTTTTTTATCCATCACAATAGGGACGCCCCATTCCCGGTCCGACTCTCCAGCCCATTTATTGGTTGCATCCAAGCCCATTTTTGAGCCCAGACCAGAAACGGGAGAAGCAAAGTCTAAATAATCAATGGGTGTATTATCTATCATAGTGGTGTCTCGAGTGGGATCCATACGGGTCGTAATCGCCCAAATCACATCATTCCAATCACGCACATTAACATCATCATCACAAACAATAATAAACTTGGTATACATAAATTGGCGCAAGAAAGACCAAATGCCTAACATCACTCGCTTGGCATGACCCGGATAACTTTTCTTAATGGAAACAACAGCCAGACGGTATGAACAACCTTCCGGTGGAAGATAAAAATCCACAATTTCGGGAAACTGCTTTTGTAAGATAGGGACAAATACTTCATTAAGCGCCACACCTAAAATTGAAGGTTCATCGGGCGGACGACCCGTATAGGTGCTGAGGTAAATCGGATTTTCTCGATGCGTTACATGCGTCACTGTCATTACCTGGAAATCATCAACTTCATTATAATAACCAGTATGATCACCGTAAGGCCCCTCTGGAGCCTCTTCTCCGGGCTGCAGATAGCCTTCTAATATTATTTCGGCAGTGGCGGGAATATCCAGATCATTGCTTAAGCTTTTTGCCACTTTAGTGCGCGATCCGCGTAATAAACCCGCAAAAGCATATTCCGATAAGGTATCAGGGATCGGGGTTACCGCCCCTAAAATGGTCGCCGGATCCGCGCCCAATGCAACAGAAACAGGAAAAGGTTTACCCGGATTAACTTCTTGCCACTCGCGAAAATCAAGTGCTCCGCCCCGATGAGATAACCAGCGCATGATGATCTTATTTTTGCCTAACAACTGCTGGCGGTAAATCCCTAAATTTTGACGTTTTTTATAGGGTCCTCTGGTGATGGTTAACCCCCAGGTAATCAAAGGCGCAACATCACCCGGCCAACAGGTCATAATAGGCAGTTTAGTTAAATCAACCTGATCACCTTCCATCACCACCTGCTGACAAGCCGGCGAACGCACTTTTTTGGTCGGCATATTTAACACTTGCTTAAATATTGGCAGTTTTTCCCATAATGATTTAATCCCTTTGGGCGGCTCGGGCTCTTTTAAATAAGCCAACCACTTGCCGACCTCCTTTAAGGCTTCGACGTTGTCCTGGCCCATCGCCAAAGCAACACGCTGGGTTGTACCGAACAAGTTAGTCAGAACGGGGGTATCAAAACCTTTCGGGTTCTCAAATAAAAGAGCGGGCCCACCTGCACGTAAAGTGCGATCTGAAATTTCAGTCATTTCCAGGTGAGGATCGATCTCTTGTTTGATACGTTTTAAAAGTCCCCGCTCCTCTAGTTGCCCGATAAAGTCACGTAAATCATCAAATTTCATAAGGAATCCAATTTGTTATGGAAAAAAAACGAAAAAAAACGCTACTTAAAAGTAGCGTTTTTTTCACAATAAAAGCCGGTGAAATTACATTTACATA
>DATBNI010000312.1:0-2932 GCA_036554425.1 Psychromonas sp. | reverse complement strand
ATGGCTGAATTTAATCACTATTTCACCCGGTTCACAGTTTTCTGATGCGGTCGCATTAAAGCTTGCAAGTACGGCAACGGTGCTCAGAGAAAGGGTCATTAATTTTTTTAACATGTTGTACTCCTGTACGGCAATTTTAGTTGTTTTATCTGTCTTATGCATATTGATGACACAAGGCGCTGGTTGAACTGCATATTACCTCTTACATGTAGCAACTAACGTGCCAATGTTAATTAAATGTTACAAGGGCCGCGCCGTAAAACAACATGCTTACATGTTGTTAACCTGACGCCTGTTTGGATAAAGCCAAAGTGGGTGGGAACCCACCCGCTTAAGATCATCTTATGGGTGGGCTATGACTAATTTATTTTTAATTCGGGTATTAAATCTGGGGTGGGTGCTTAAAAGGCTTATCTACTGTAAGCAGTTTCTTCGCCTGAGTTGTTAAAATAAAAAAACGGGGTTGTTTTCATTCTCAGTCGCCATCTATTACGCTGTTATCATTTATTCTGCGCAATGATCTCCGGCACTGCAAATGAGAGATTAAGTTTTTTTTGCATTGCCGTTGTGACTGATGGTATTGGATATCATTGTTTTTATTTTTTCATAATGATTTGTATTGTTATCAGGCTTAGGGTTTTGATCCGTTGAAGATTCCTCGTTTAAAACTTCCTCTTGCGGTTCTTCTAACGCCTGCTGCTGTTTTTCAGCCAATTTTTTAGCAAGCTCTTGAGCTGCCACCGGCAACAAACTAATCAATTCAATGCCACTGCTCGGTATTGACTCTAATGCCGTATATATAAATACTTTTTCATTTTGTATGTACACAAGTGGCAGTGCAGAATTACCATAACAGCTGCGGAAATCTGTAAAATTGAAATTATCCGTCAGATTCGTACTTTTAATTACGGCCCCCTGGGATATTAAACTGGCCAATTTAGCGTAGGAAACTGTTTCGCCAAATAAACATAACCGCTGCCGATATGTTTCTGACAATTGGTGCCTGGCCGTCTTCTCATCGCTGTTCTGTAATCCATATACTTTTTCTTCGCCTAATAAATCTTGATAATGGAAAGTCACCAGAGGATTAAGCTGGGTGTAAGGAGATAACACTAACAAGCGCCCTATTCCGGTCATATCTAAAAAGTTAAGCGCGTGCCCCGATGCAGGATTGCCATAATAGACAGGAATATTATTCATCCTGGCGAGCCTGATATTATTCCAGTCATTATCAGCGAGAAGCACTCTGACATTGTTTGATATTAAAACCGTAGCTAATTCCCTCGAAAAACGGGAAGCGCCAAAAATAAGCAGTCCCTGCGATTTTTCTTTTTTAACGCGTAAAAATCTTGCCCAGGGTGCAGCAGTCAAACTTTGAATGACAACGGTTCCGATAATAATAAGAAACACCAAAGGGACAATTAACTCGGATCCTTGGACATCAAGTTTTTCCAGTTTTATGGCAAACAAAGATGATACCGCTGCAGCGACAATGCCTCGCGGCGCCATCCAACTTAAAAACCATTTGTCCTGTTTGGTTAAGGATGTGCCGACTCCGCAACACCAAACACTTAAGGGGCGGGCAATAAACATCACCACCAATAAAAGGGCAATGCCCTGCCAGCCTAAACTCAGTAGCGCTTGAGAATCTACACGCGCGGCGAGCAGAATGAATAAGACAGAAATCACTAACACAGTTAATGTTTCTTTGAATTCCAGAATATCGGAGACGCCAACACCGCGCATATTCGCCAATAAAATACCCATCACAGTGACGGTCAACAAACCAGACTCTTCCTGGATGAGATTAGCACTGACAAACACACCCAGCATAATAGTTATAACGGCGGCATTCTTTAAATAATGAGGTAACAAATTATTTCTTAACATGTGCCCCAGGTAATAACCACTGCTAAGACCCAAACCCAGGCCGATCGCTAAGGTTGTGCCCAAAGCAGAAAGTATATGTACAGTCGGATCAGAGGAAAATGAGATGTACTCAAAAACCAGAACCGCAAGCAGTGCCCCAACAGGATCAATGATAATGCCCTCCCAACGTAAAATACTGGCTAATTCTGTTTTGGGTTTAATGCTGCGTAACATAGGGACTATCACGGTAGGCCCGGTGACCACCACCAATGCGCCAAACAGAATCGCCAGCGACCATTGAAATTCGAGTATAAAATGTGTGGCGACGGCAATACATCCCCAGGTAATAAGGGTACCGATCGACACCAGGTGCGTGACCATCCGCCCATGATTTTTAATCTCTCTAAAGTTGAGTGTTAAAGCCCCTTCAAAAAGAATAATAGCAACACCTAAAGAGATAATAGGAAAAAGCAGTTCGCCAAATATTTGATCGGGTTTGAGAATATCGAATCCCGGCCCAAGGAGTAAACCGCAGACGAGCAGAGGCAAGATGGCCGGCAATCGAGTTTTCCAACCAATCCACTGACAAAGCAGAGATAAAACGCCCACCAACCCCAGCATGGCTGTAATTTTTTCAACCATAAATTTCCCCTAAAATCCTTTAACTATCAAAATATAACGTCCTGAGTCGGCATAGAACTAAGTCATTGAGCTTATTTCTCTGAAAAAACACTATAGCTGTAAAATATAAAAAAAACACTAAAGTTACACTCAGTTCACATTTTAACAACAAAATAACAGTGCCATTTCACCCTTTTTTCAAGGTCGTAGAATAACGCCAGAGAGGTTAATAAAAAACAATTAATTGATTGATAATTAACAAGATACAAGATACAAGATACAGCAGATCAGGCTGCTTAAAATATTGTCAAGATATAAATTAAGCAAGTTATTAAGGTCAAATCGAATAATAGCGGGATACTAGCCAGCAGATAGCTAGCGAATATCTACAAGCAGCGCCTGACAAGGGCAGGCGCTGTAACGTTCGGTTAAAAAATGCTAG
>DATBNI010000308.1:0-7763 GCA_036554425.1 Psychromonas sp. | reverse complement strand
TAAAAAAGAATTTGATGATGCACAACTTTTTGAAGACAAACTTATTGCGATAACCGTGGCCGGAGCAAGAGCGGGAATCAACTTTGGTGCCATGATGAAGAATAACCTGATATCTACTTGGGACAGTACTGTTGCAAGCGTAGCTGCGGTTGTACAAGCAAATATTGGGCGGGCTTGTGGTTATCACGGTAACAACTCTTCAATGCACTATACCAATATTAATGCAGCTGAAGCCTATGCTGCTATTTTGAATTACCTAGAAAGTACATGTTCAGAGCATGCTGCTTCAGACTTTGATGGCTTAAAAGAATTCTTTGAAGAAGTTTGTCAGGAGTTCCAAGTAAATGGCCTCGATGTAGGTCTTACCATAAAATACAAGCGTCGTAGACCTATTGGTGATGTTGAAACCTACAAGGCCAGTAATTACATAGCTGTTCCCGCAAAATTACTAGAACATGATTCAGATTTTAGTCACTACACTAGTGACAAACATCTATTACAAGCTATTGATCTGATAAGAAATGAATTTACAGCTAAAGGTGCTCCTAGCGTTAAAGGCAATAGAGCAATGCGGGGCAAAACCAAAAACTGGATCAAGGCACATTGGATCAATGGTGACAGTTACAATAACCCAGAAAAAGCTCGAGTAGATGGCACTCAAAAAGAGAAAACCATTATGTACACGCAGATGCTTGATCAAGGTGAATATCTTGAATTCAATCGCGTGGTGGCACCAGGTTCTGGCGAGTTGTCAGAAAATAAACTTATTACCGCCTCTATATTTAGCATCTACAACATATCCCGTAGACAGGTAGATAAAAAAATCATGACTACCGAAGATGTGTGGGAGATGTGTGATCACTTCGGTATTGAACGAGATGACACAATGCTCGTTCTTTATAAACGTGGTGAATATGATCTAGAACGTTCACTGGTCAAAAAAGAACACAATAAATTACCAGCAAAATCAGGCGAACTCAGTGATGAATCTCATTTCTCTGATGCCGCTGAACTGACCTACTAAATATAAAGGGGAAGCTCTCCCCCGACCTGATTTAAGAGTACTGACAATGGCGAAAAAGCATCGGCACTATGTTGAACAAGCAATTCAAAAACATACATTTGAACATCAGCGAAATGCTGCTCATAACACATTCTCTAAATTCAATACGGGCTCAAGAGCGGTTGTCATTGCAGCAGAGATGCAATCAGGTAAATCTGGGATTGCTTTAGCATTAGCAGGGTTACAACGACTATCACTTTCTGATGAATTCATTAGCGATAGAAAAAAGTTAAAAGATACACTTTACCTAGTCACCATGGCTGATATAGCCCTTCAAGAACAAGCTAAAAAAGATTTAGCTCCATGTAAAAATGTCGTTGTAAGCAACTTTACCAACTTCGAAACAGCCCTAAAAGTGGATTTTAAACATCATCAGCCACAACTTATTATCATTGATGAATGCCACTACGGTTCAAGTAGCGACAGTGTCCGTTATGATAAAGTGTTCAGTTACTTAGAAAAGGATAATATTCATTGCCGAGTTGCTTTTGTTTCCGCAACACCATTCAGCGCTCTTTATGCTGCGGGTGCAGACTCCATATTGCACCATAACTTTAATACCTCCCTCGTATTTCATCAGACAAGTAGCGAATATCATGGTATTCGCCAGATGCATCGCTTCAACCAGATTATTAAACTTGATGAGAGTCACCGAGATTTCTGTGAAGAATCGCTGATGAGAAAGCGCTTTATTAAGCAATTTAAAGAACATCTGGGTACTGGTTGGTCTCTCGTCAGAGTTCCAAGTAGTCAAGCAAAGTTGGCAAAACAGATCTTACTCGAAAATGGTATTGATGAAGACCAAATTCACATAGTTGGCCAAAAGTTAGTCGGTGTTGAGGATCATGAACTCTGCTCCATTGATGATTTAAAAAGGGAGTTTGAAACGGCGAGTCTATTTGATGAAAAACTGATTGCTATTACTGTCGCAGGATTCCGCGCTGGTGTTAATTTTGGTCAGGAAATGAAAGAGACATTAATCAATACCTGGGACAGTAGTATTGCCAACATTGCAGCAGTGGTCCAGGCCAACATTGGTCGTGCATGTGGCTATCATCAAAATATACAGGCAAAACACTATACCAATCTAGATGCGGTTCGAGCATACAGTGAGTTATTAGAGCATTTAGAGTCCCGAGATAAGGACAAAGAGTTTGAAGGACTTCAGGACGTATTTGAACAAATTTGTGCTAAGTATGATGTCCGAGGATTCGACAGAGGCACTGTTGTTACACCAACAATAGAAACTATAGTAACCAGAAAGCTTAATGACTCAAAAACATACTTAACCAAAGGTTAC
The DNA here is from genome assembly GCA_036554425.1 of Psychromonas sp. GTDB lineage: Bacteria > Pseudomonadota > Gammaproteobacteria > Enterobacterales > Psychromonadaceae > Psychromonas. The sequence goes on along the minus strand of DATBNI010000308.1, from coordinate 5,400 downwards.
ATTGTCGTACCTGGTAAGCTTACTGATTCAGACTTCGATTATAGTGTATTGACTTCCGACCCTGAATTACTAAGCGCCATTCAGCTTATTCGGCAAGAACTTCTCGACAATGATGGGCCATTTCGCAAAAAAAGTCGCGCATTACGTGGTGATCATCAAAACTGGATTAAGGCTCAATGGGTTAATGGTGTCACTTATAATGACTACACACCTAGTTGTGCGAAATCTAGGGCACAACATTTTACTCAGAGCTTAAATAATGGTGAATTAGTCGAATTCAACCGTATTGTTAATCCTGGCGGTGGTGAGAAAACCGAAGATAAACGAGTGATGGCCAGTATCTTTAGTATTTACAATTTGTCAGGAAAAATGGACGCCTACAAGCGTGCTATGGATGAAGAAGATATGGAAGAAGTGTGCCAGCTGTTTAATGTTGAATCAGATAATACTATTATTTTACTTTACATTCGCGGTGACTATTCAAGTGAGTTGACTTCTATAAAGCAAGCTCCAGTATCACAAATAACCAGCTCAAGAGTTAAAAGTAACTCTGTCTTTTAAAGATAATAACTAATTATAAAATTTTGTTATAGGTTTATAAAGCATCATTTCAAATGGCCTTAAAGTTAAAATTTATTTAAGGCAACTGATTATTATCGCTTTGATTCGCTTACTCTACGATTAAATTAGACTGCCACTAAACAGTGGCAAGTCCCTGGGCAACCGCATGAGTGCTTACTTTTCGTACTCCATACTTAATCTGTAAGCAAAAGAACTAGAAACCATCCTAACTATGAAGATTTATCGAACAACGGAAGTTTATTAAACGACCAGAATTTGTTCTAAAAACGTTCACAACCTGGCCCTATGACAAGTCCTCCACCACCATTACTATACTGCACCAGTATAAAAATATCCAAGCTCTTAAACCATGGTCCAAAACTCAGATTTAATTTCATCTACATCATTATTTTTATACAGATCATCAGCTATCAAATAAGCTTGAGATTGATTATTATTTATCATTAAGTACTTTTCGTTTTTCTTATATAGCTTAAATGTATAATAGTATTGGCTTGAATACATCGCCGTCGGTGAAAATACATTTCTAATATTTGTTTGCTCTATAAATTGAAAGATAGCCTGAGCGACATGATTTAACCTTTCATCACGTCCCATATTCATGGTAAACATTGAGTACGAATCTTGATCATCAAATGCCACAAATATTTCAATGATGTCATTTGAATCTTTAAAGATAAAGTTAACAATTCTACCATCTAGCTTCATATCACCATCTTTATCAAGCGTATAAAGCTTATCTGCTAGATTGTTGATATACATAGTCTTATTGTTTTTTACGATAAACATAATATCTACGTCTGCCTCAACCAGTCGCATTCTACCATCGTAATCGACTTTCTGATTGCTACTTCCTGGTTTATGAGGATTACATAACAGCATCAATTTATTAAGTATTATTGTTCTGATTTCAAACATCCTATGGGGATCTCTACTGAAGCAACAAAGCACACTTTTAAGAAATATAAATGCTTTCTGAGTGTCGAAATCATTTCCTACATTAGAAAAATCAGAATGATTAACACCGCAATTCAAAGCATATTCTTGATGCTCCCCCCCCATGTTTTCAAGTTCTTTTATTTCTTCAAATATAAATTGCTTCGTAGTATCAGTGTTACTTTCTAAAAAGTTACTAAATAGAACTTCTGCCCAACGTTTAGTAAAGTGCTCTAAACCATCAGTTGTAAGCTGGCTTCTAATACCTTCTCCATTTTGCTGAGCAAAAGTAATAAAATGTTGTATTTTTTGTATATTCTGTAATGCCGCAGGCTTGCAAGGTTCCGCATCAAGTGATTCCCCCTTATCCTCCATATCGATAGCATGCAAATAGTCATCATAGGCTTGCAGGTATCGTTCTTGGATCATATAGCTGCCGCCCCTGTTAACATAAACAGCAGAATGATTTGGGCTAATTTCTAAAGACTTGGTAAAAAATTGAATCGCATCATCTTGGTTACCATACTGATAACACTGGATAGCTTGACGAAAATATTTATCTCCTTCTTGCTCTTTACCTGCTTTCGGTGCCTTTTTCTTAGAAAAAAAACTGAACAATGACATAAAAACCTCTTTTAATTAGCAGAAAAATCATTAAAAGCAGTGCTTTAATGCATATTTTCTATTTTGAAAATAACCTGAATCTACGTTCACGTTGAAGTTTGCATCTAATAAGGCTTCTGTTTCCATCTGAATCACAACTGACTCAATATATTTTTTGGGTATATGGCTGTTTACAAGTACTTCTGCTTGAGAATCATATGGATCACAAGCTCTCAACTCTTCACTTTGTTTATTGAACAGTTTTTGGAGAGCACAACTACCTGAAAGAGTTTCATCACTTGCTGAAGAAACTGTAGAATTTGCAGCATTTGTTGGACAAAAAAGGCAATCAAGTTCCCAAAGTATACTAGGTGATAACCTTAATACTGCCCATTCTTGACTATGATCATTAATTCTATTTCTGTAAAACATTTTATCATTTGGATATGATATAGATAGCGAAATCATGTGAGTCCGATAGTCAAAACGTCCTCTGTCATTAATCTTATGTTTTTTGGCTATTTCACTATTATAGTCTTTGCTATTCAAGCCTATATCCAAAATACTTCTAACATTTTGTATCTTAGTAAAATGTATAAGCTCAGCTATTCCACGTTCTTTACAGATAGCTTTAATAACTTCCTTATCATCGATATTCGAATAGTTCCCAAGATTATGATTCTTCATAATCTCTTCAATGATTTTCAACCGTAATTCAATTGTGGATTGAAATGTACCTTTAGCTGAAAGCAAGTTGGAAAATAAAATATTGGGACTATCTAAGTCTAATATCGGCAATTCATTTTTAACTTGTACTCCACTCGACTTTGCAAAATTTCTAACTACTAACGAACTTTTGTTGGCAAACGTCAGTTCATTTCGAACAAAGTCCAAAGCAGCAGCTCTATCAATTAACACGAGGTTTAGTATATTTAAAATATCATCTAGGTTATTTTTCATACTGACTAAAAAAATCCGTTTGTTTTGGCTCATTATGAGTTAACGTTAGAGTAAATTGATGTATAAACTCATCTGAACTAGATAAAAACTGTTTCAACAATCCATTTCGAGTTAAAGAGACAAATAGTGCAGCCGATCTCGCTTGGCAGTTAATACTTTTCTTAGGATTAAACTCTATATCCGTAAATGCATTATATTGGCTGACTTCACAAACCAAATATTCGTGTAAATATAAAGCATTAAGATAAAGCCAATCATAAAAGATTGTTTTTGGTGTCAGAGGCCACATTTTTCCTTTGCAAGAATAACCAATTAGGTGTCCACTTTCCAGTAAACGGTTATCCCGTTTCACTTCGTGAGTTGGTATTGATAAAAAATCCTTATATGGACCACCATTATCAAATACTTTTGATGCTTGAAAAATATTTTCTAAAGGAACTTTGTGACCACTCTTAAGCTTGATCTGTAAATTGAAAGCACTTAACTTAACTCCTAATACATTCTCGCTTTTGGTCGAAATCTCGAGTATATTTAAGTCTTCAAATTGCTCATTTGCTGCTTTATGTAAAGAACGTACTGACTTTTGCTTTTGAGAAGCTGCCATGCCTTTATGCCAATCAAAATCTATCATTTCTTCTTTTACATAAGGATATTCATCAATGGCAATAAACACTGGTCTTAAGGCCATATTGTTGCCTCCATTACATTTTAAGTACCATTAAGTTATTAATCTTAAGCACTGGCGTTAAGCACTCTTGTAGGCTCAATCCACCGTGATTGTAATAATCCCCACCAACATAACCTGCAATGCCTGGAGCCATCGCAACTGTGACACTGGGGTTCCAATGCCAAGGTACTGTTAACCCAGATGAGCTCATATTGTCTTTTAAAATAGCGCAACGAGTTAAACGTTTTTTAACCGATGTCTTAGGGATGCTCGCCTCTGCCAACTTGTTTGGTACCCAAAGCCAGCCATGATCTGTCACTACCTTAATGCGCTTCCATCCAGCATTAAAAAGCCCTTCTATCCGAGCGGCAACATCATTAAGCACAGCATCAATATGCAATGGCATTTTACGTTGTTGAGCATGCCCCATGTTATCTAAGTCGCCCGTTTGAACCCAGGCATAACCATCGGGTTCACCGGTTTCTAAACCCTCTAAATATTGCCAACCTTTTTCGGCTAAGGCTTTTTTAAACTGATAAGCAGAAAACTCTGACTCGGTACCTACTAGAACAGGTGTAAAGTTTTCATTATCTTGAAGGCCCGACAATAAATCAGCTACCGGCGTAACCGCAGCTTTAGCTGTCGCAGTTAACGATGGTAGTGCCGCCCATTGGGTGGTTAAATTGATATTAAGACCAAGCCTACTTAACTTAACTTCTAATAATTTCGCAGTATCAAAACGCAAACCATCAACAAAAAAGATAACCTCACTGCCTACTGTGTAATGTGATGTAGATTCTTTAATTTGATTATCACCAGGGTAGCCATTTTGCTCCACCAAGGTTTGAAAATTCAATGTTACCAGCTCTAACCAAGGCGTATAGATAACCGTTAATACATCAGCAATCACTTCTTGCTGGTGGATATCTTGCGCCTTAGCCATGGCGGCAATAGCAGAAGCATCGGCTTGCCAAAATCTTTCTTGGTAAAACTCTGCCATAGCTTGAGGTGTTGAACCACTAAAGGGGATTTCTGTATGCTCAAGCACAGCTTTTAACTCAGCTAATATTGCTAGCCATGGAGATAAACCTAATTGCGCCCAAACCCAAGATTGGCGTTGGTGTTGTTCGCTCCATAATCGAGTAATAACGGCGGAAATATCAACACGCATCTTATCTTTTAGTGCTTTAAGCTCGCTCTCAATAGCACGTTCATCACGGTTATTCTCAAATAGGTAATGCTGCGCCTCAAACGCTAAGCCTGATGGCTCAACATCAGCTAAACGCTTAACCAATAGAGGGAGGTTAGATGCGGTATCAATAAAGCGCTGCCACACGCTTTGCCAAGCCCCATCGGCTTCACATAGCAGAGTTAATGGGATATTCAGTTGAGTCTGAGTCGGTGCAAAACCGTAATTCTGAGCACAAGACTGCTTGAAAATATCCCATTTATTGCCTTGCCATTGCGACTCTTTCTCTTGAGGGTTATTCAGCCAACCTAAAATATCTTTAGCAGGATCATTTAATACAATGGCATAAAACTCATCCGCGGTGAGTTTCTTACCTTGTAAACGGTCTGCCGGTGATTCAAGAATATCCGGTAACACCTGAATTATCGCATCCAAGGTTTTTTTATCTTTAGCTAAATCCAGA
>DATBNI010000295.1:0-4860 GCA_036554425.1 Psychromonas sp. | reverse complement strand
TAAATGAGCATTGGCCAGCTGTGTTTTATAAAACGTAAATATTCTTGAATCATTTATTCTATGAGCTCCCTCTAAAAATTATACAATGACCTTTTTTGGTTTTTTGTCAACAACATAAGGGTAAAGCGAATGATTATGACGCGAAGTTTTTTAACATAAAAATGCTATTCACCTTTAGCCAGCTGTTCAGGTTCAAAGCATTAAATGAACCTCTTTCCTTTTCTACTATTATTGCCTTTGCGGGATTTGTAGCCTGGTGATTTTCATTTGTGGCTAGCGTTCTGAGGCGCAAAGGCGCCTCAGCTTGTTGAGCCGTTATTTAATTTATTCGGCTCGCTTTCTCCCCAAGCGAATAGAAGGAGAAGGCAAAACGCAATCCCATTAACTGGCTGTCTAAACGCCTTAATAAACCTATTTATAACTCAATTAACCAAAACTGCATTAACTCATTAATAACAATAAAATGTAACATCATGTCATTTTTATTAAACAGGCAGGCTTAAAATGAAAAGCTCAATAGCCTCATGTCAATCAGGAGTAAGCATTGCCCTCGTAACGCCTAATAACCTAATGATTGCCTTGCTGCCCCGGTTTAATTACCGAAGAAGATGGTGCTTTTTTCGATTATAATGTCTGGCTGCTCGACGGATTGGATAATAAAGCTAAATTCAGTCTTTTTCTGCTTCAATAAATCACCGTCAATGGCCAAGGTAATTGGTACTTCCTGCATTCTACCCGGGGCAATAAGTAACTGTTTAGGTAGATTTATGCCAGAGGCATCTAGGTGCTGTACATCAACATTAAAATGCAAAGAGACTTGAGTCTTGTTTAGGATTTTTAAGGTGTAGGTATTCTCAACAATACCCTCTAAATTAACGCGATAAAGGGCATTTCTATCTCGAATAATACTGGCTTCTAAGGGAATTCTATTCTCAATCCATAGGCTCATTAATACGACAGAAAGCAAAGTTAACACGCCATAAGAGACTAGTTTTAAGTTAAATCGGTTGCTTTCTTTACCGGCGAGTTGCAGTTCACTGGTATAGCTAATTAAGCCTTTAGGGTAGTTAAATTTGTCCATTGTTTGATCGCAAGCATCAATACACAGACCGCAATTGATGCATTCATATTGCATACCGTTACGTATATCAATACCTGCAGGGCAAACATCGACACATAAGTTACAATCGACACAATCGCCTAGCCCGAGTGCTTTTGCATCATCTTGGCGCTTACGTGGCGCTCGGTTTTCACCGCGCTTGGCATCATAGGAAACCATTAAGGTCTTTTTATCAAACATGGCGGATTGAAATCGAGAATAAGGACATAAATGAATGCACACATGCTCTCTCATCCAGCCCGCATTAACATAGGTGGATATAGCAAACAATAACACCCAAATAGTAACTGCACCGCTCCAGTCAAATGTGAGCATAGTGCTATAGAGTTCATTGAAGGGAACGAAGTAAGAGATAAAGGTGGTTGCGGTAAATAACGACATTAACTGCCAAATTATATGCTTGATTGTTTTTTTGTAAGCTTTAGTCAGTGTCCAGGGGCCTTTATCTGAGGCCATTCGCTGGTTACGTGTTCCTTCTATTCGGTGTTCAACCCAAACAAACGCCAGTGTCCAGACGGTTTGCGGGCAGGCGTAGCCGCACCAAACTCGACCAAGCCAAGTGGTGATAAAGAATAGCGCAAAAGTTGCTACAATAAAAATCCCGGCAAGTAAGATAAAATCCTGAGGCCAAAAAGTCAGGCTGAAAATTCTAAATTCTTGTTTAACTACATCAAGTAAAACGGCTTGTTGATTGTTAAATTGCACAAAGGGCATGACGATAAATACCAGCATAAGTAGCCAGTTGATACAGCGGCGAATTTTCTGATAAAAGCCTTTTTGTTCCCTAACATAAACAGATGTTTGAGATTTATAGGGCTTAATAATGAGTTGATCTTCTTGGATATTAAATTTCATTGATTACTACTTGAAGTTAATTACGTAATCATTTTGTATCAATAATCATGCCAAGAAATTAATTCTGTAAGTTATTGTATTGTATGGAGAAATAAAGTCTAGGAAAAAGAAAAGCCACGATATATCGTGCTTATGCGATATGTCGTGGTTTTTGCGGGAGATATCTAGGTTAACAACGATGGATTTGAAGCTTTTTCATCCTTGAGCGTAAAGTACTATCGGGTAAACTGAGAATTTTTGCTGCGCCACCTTCACCACCAATCCGCCAATGACAGTCATTTAATACTTCAATAATGTAGGCCTTTTCAATATCAGCTAAAGGCTTGTTAAGTGTGCGTACAACAGATGGAGATTTATCAAACTTTTGTTGGATCTGCAACGTTGTCGAGGTGGATAAAATAACTTCGCGTTCGAGGATGTTTTGTAGTTCCCTGATGTTTCCCGGCCAATGATAGCTAGCCAGTTTGCTGAGGCTTTGCTTACTTATACCGATGATATTCTTATTAAGCTTATGATTAAGTTGCTCTAAAATACGATGGCAAAGTAAAGGGATATCTTCTTTGCGATCTCTTAATGCCGGCATCATGATGGGAAATACATTTAAGCGGTAAAATAAATCCATCCGAAACTTACCTTGCTCTACCATAGCAAGTAAATCTTGGTTGGTTGCCGCAATAATACGGATATCTACCTTGATAGTTATACTGCCACCGACGCGTTCAAATTCGCGTTCCTGTAAAACCCTTAGCAACTTACTTTGTGCATCTGCTGAAAGTTCACCTATTTCATCTAAAAAAAGAGTCCCTTTATCGGCGAGTTCAAAACGGCCTTGTCGCTTTTCACTTGCGCCAGTAAAAGCCCCTTTTTCGTGCCCAAAGAGCTCTGATTCCAGTAAGTTGGCGGAAAAAGCGGCACAGTTAACTTTAACTAATGGTGTGTTTTGGCGTTGACTCAACTGGTGTAAATTACGTGCCACCAGCTCTTTACCTGTGCCGTTTTCACCAAGAATAAGTACAGTACTATCGGTTTGTGCAACCAGTTTTATTTGCTGCAGCATGGCAAGAAAGGTTGGGCTATTACCTTCGATGCCTGATCCATGCCAACTTTCGTTAATTTCATCTTGCAGATAACTGTTCTCTGCTTGTAACTTTTCGGTCAGGTCTTGTACCTTTTTTAAGGCTGATAGCAGGTTACTCTCGGCTAATCTTTGCTGGCTGACATCACGAAAAACAGCGACTGCGCCAATGATTTCACCCTCTTTAAATACTGGGGTTGAAGTATATTCTACCGGAAAGTTACTACCGTCTTTTCGCCAAAACACTTCATGGGTAATTTTACGCACTATGCCGTCACGCATGGTGTTGTAAATATTACATTCTTCACACGGGTAGGCATCACCATTAGCATGGCTGTGGTGATGATATTGGTGGATGTTTTTACCGAGCAATTCTTCTGCTTTCCAACCGGTCATCTGCTCCGAGGCTGGGTTCACAAAAACAGCATTGCCACTTTTATCAAAACCATAGATCCCCTCACCGACGGCATTAAGCAGCAATTGAGAATCAGCTAAGAATCTTTTTATGTTTTCGGCCATACACTATTTTCTCGTTATAATTTAATGCACGATATATCGTGGTTTAGTCTTAGCTTATCAGCTATGGATGAAAAAAGCAGGTAGATACAATAGTGCCATGAAAAAAAAGTGTCATATTTGTGTACTCACTTTATATTTTCAAGCTGTTTTTTTAATGACAACCTAAGATTAAACAACATCATGTGTAGTATTCATGGAGATCTTTTTTGTAATATTACGAATAGGTTAGTAGTACCTGCACTTAAGCAAACAGATCTACCAACTTTTAAAATGGTCGACTTAAGTTAAATAGCTTAACTCAATCATATGCAGTAAAAATTAAAGCTAGATATGCAGAGCTATTTGCTCAAAAGCCTATACTCAATCCAATTTTCATCTAACAAGTGACTATGAGGCTACTCCATCATCAGGTCTTTGCAGTAAGCAAATAAAACTAACCGCAAATTTGCAGTTTGCAAAGCGCTTGGGTGGACAAGCGACTTTGTAGACTTTGTCTTTCAATTTATTGATTTTATTTGTATCGGTAAATGGCTTTCGCAATTAGACAGGTTGTTGTTTTTTCAAATAAACAGCTAAAATAACAAACTTGATTGACTATATTAATAGTTGTTATTTCGCCTGCAAAATAGAGGGGGTGTTATGCTTTATGTGATTGCGCAATTTATACTGCTGATTGTGATTGCTTGGCCTTTGGCAAGTTTAAAGATTTCAATTATCGGTTTATTATTAATTTTGCTTTCTGCCTTTATTGCTTTGTCTGCATTAATGGCTAACCGTCCCGGTAATTTTAATGTTCGCCCGGATCCAAAAGAAACAGGAACATTGATTGTCCACGGTCCTTATAAGTTTGTTCGCCATCCTATGTACAGCTCTCTGTTCTTTTTCGGTTTAGGCACTCTTTTCTGTCAGTTTAGTTATTGGAAGTTAGGCGCATGGTTATTGCTGATTGTGGTACTGGCTTTAAAAGCTCGTTATGAAGAAAAAGCTTTATGCGCGCATTATGCAGGGTATCGTGCATATCAAAAAAGTAACAAAGCTTTCATTCCATGGATTTGGTAGCCTGAATTAGTATCATCAGGGGTCATTGTTTAAAATTATTTTTACTGACTTTGCATCATTAAGCATTGTGAATAGAGGGCGCGTCTTTACCGTTGTTGGCCACAAATTTACAGCTTTGCAAGTCGCTATGGGGCGTTTCGCCTTGGAATGTTTTTTGATGCATGACAGAGAACAAGCAGGGGATAATGAGGACTTTGATCTGCCATTTAATATTTATCCTTTTATAACAGTT
>DATBNI010000263.1:0-3111 GCA_036554425.1 Psychromonas sp. | reverse complement strand
GTTGTTGGCCACAAATTTACAGCTTTGCAAGTCGCTATGGGGCGTTTCGCCTTGGAATGTTTTTTGATGCATGACAGAGAACAAGCAGGGGATAATGAGGACTTTGATCTGCCATTTAATATTTATCCTTTTATAACAGTTGGTTATTATGCAGGTGGGCGGCATGACCTGCCTTTCCAAAATGAGTGTAACTTAGGTTGCTTTTTTTATGCTGACTGTCTAACTATAATATTACTGATAACACTGAATCTGAGGCAGCAAATACATGCAATTATTAGCCCACTTTTGTGAGTCAATGATTATTAAATTTATATGTTGCAAATTTGTAAAAGAATACTGTAACTCTCTATCACCTCTCATTTTCTCGCTGTTTTTCAATGGCCTTTTAGTTTCCACCAATCTATAGTGACGAGATTTACTGGTACTTAACAAAGAGGGTGTGCATGAAATCAATACTCAACCAAAAAAATGACATTTTAGGTCAAATTTTTTCCCAATTAAAAAGCTATTTTTCTGAACCGGAACAACAAACTGTAGAGCAGTTTATTCAAACTATTTTCCGTGATGTTGCGATCGCCGATTTAACGCAAATATCATTAACAGATTTGGCCGGGCTGACAGTTTCTCTGTGGCGGGAAACTGCCAAGTGGAAAGGTAACCAGGCAAAAGTACGCGTCTTTAACCCCGATGTTGAGCAAGATGAATGGCAGTCCACTCATACAGTATTGACTGTGTTATGCCGTAATACTCCCTTTGTGATTGACACGCTAAAACTGGTCATCAATGAGCAAAATATTAAATTACATGGTGTTTATTATGGTGAAATGCCCAGCACGCGGGATAAGAGTGGGAAATTAATCTCTTTCGATGCCGAAAACTTAAATGAATTGTTACTGTATTTTGAAATTGATCAAACCAGTTCAAAAAAAGAACGCGATCAAATTGCCGCTAAAATACAAATTGCATTAGAAAATGTGGCCCTGGTGGGTGATGATTTCGAGACATTAAAAAACACCCTCAAAGATGCCATAGAAACCAGTAAAACGGATAATTTAAAAGACCATATTGAAAACTTAAAAGAACAGCAAACCTATTTGTCATGGATGTTAAAGGATCATTTTACTTTTCTCGGTTGTGATCAATTCAGTGTTGAAAACGGCAAGATTAAAGTCATCGAAGGGAGTCAGTTAGGTTTATTTAAACGCCCTGATTTTATGAATAAGGCCCACGATTTCGAATCCTTTGCGACGCTCAATGAAAAGACATTTATTCATTTTAGTAAAGCATCACAACGCGCTATGGTTCACCGCAGAGCTTTTCCGGATGTTGTTTATATCAAACGTTATAATGCAGCAGGGGAGTTGATTTCCGGTTTGCGTTTTATCGGTTTATATACCTCTTCCGTTTACAGTGGCACGCCTACCGAGATCCCCGTAATACGTGATAAATTAGCTAACATGTTAAAACAATCGGGTTACAGTCATGGGGGGCACTACTATAAGGAGCTGTCACAGATATTATATACCTACCCGATTGAAGAGTTACTGTTATGTGATGAAGCGGGATTATTACAAAATGCTACCGAAGTGTTGCATGCTCAGGAGCGTAAAGAGTTAAAATTGTTTTTACGTATGGATGGTAATAATCAGTTTGTCGTTGCCATCTTATATGTTCCGCGTGATGTTTATAATACTAAGGTAAGGCTTGATTTTGAAGAGTTAATCTGCCGCACTCTGGAAGTCACGGATCGTGATTTTCAAACTTATTTAAGCGAATCTAATTTAGCACGGTTACGTTTGGTCTTACGCTTAAAAGCCCCCCTTGAACATCCGTTAGAAGTGCAGGCGATACAAGATCGCATGAAACAGCTAACCAAGCTCTGGGGCGAGGGGTTGCAAGAATCTTTAATTGAAAATTTTGGTGAGGAACGTGGCATAAAACTGATCAGAAAATATCAGTCATCATTTTCAACAAGTTATAAAGATAGTTTTAGTTCTCGCGTTGCTGTGTCCGACATTGAGCGCATCGAGTCCCTTTATGCAGATAAAAACCGGGCGATGGCATTACGTTTTTATCGTTCTCTTGATCCTAACGGCAGCCAGTTAAAATTAAAACTTTTCCATCAGGATGGTGCTTTATTATTATCGGATCTTATTCCCATTCTAGAAAATCTCGGTCTGAAAGTGGCGGAAGAATACCCCTATAAAGTGACCCCACACAGAGAAAAGTCGTTCTGGTTATATGATTTTACCTTAATTTATTCACGTGTTACTGATTTTAATCCAGATGCTTACCACGATGTTTTTGTCGATACGTTTTTATCTGTCTGGTACGGCAGTGCCGAAAATGACTCTTTTAATAAACTGATTTTGAGAACCGGATTAACCTGGCGTGATATTTCGATGTTGCGTGCTTATGCCAAATATTTAAAGCAGATACGTTTTGGTTTCAGTCAATCCGCAATAGCAAAAACAATGTTAGACCACAGCAATTTAGTGATTGAGATAGTGCAATTATTTAAATTACGCTTTGACCCAAGCAAGGCAATTGATCTGGAAAAACAGACAAAATTAGAAGACAAAATTCTAACCTCATTAAATGACGTGAGCAATCTCAATGAAGACCGTGTATTACGGCAGTACGTTGAGCTTATCATGGCAACTATCCGGACCAATTATTTCCAGCAAACTGACGGAACACATAAACCCTATATCAGTTTTAAATTTGACCATGCTAAATTATCTGATATTCCGTTACCGCGTTTAAACGTTGAAATTTTTGTCTATTCACCGCGTGTAGAGGGTGTGCATTTACGCGGAGGTAAAGTCGCCCGTGGTGGTTTACGCTGGTCTGATCGTCGTGAAGATTACCGCACTGAAGTCTTAGGTTTGGTGAAAGCACAGCAGGTCAAAAATGCGGTGATTGTGCCGGTCGGTGCTAAAGGCGGTTTTGTCGCTAAAAAACTCAATCCTTCGATGGATAGAGACAGTTTTATGCAGGAGGGGATTAGCAGCTACAAGTTATTTGTCAGCGCGCTGCTTGATCTTAGCGACAACCTAGATCAAGGCCGGGTCATTCCGCCGGTTGATATGGTTCGCTATGATGAAGATG
>DATBNI010000247.1:0-2965 GCA_036554425.1 Psychromonas sp. | reverse complement strand
TTCAATTAATAAATTCCGCCACTCCATCATCAAGTCATCTTTATCCTGTGATAAGTGCTCTATTTGAGTCACCAATCCACGCGTTTCATGGGTGGTATAAACATTATAAATAGCACTGCAGACAATCAATATCCCGACCACAACAGAAAAAAAATGTTTGCGTAAATCAGCCGTGATTAAGCACAATAAATGCGTATTGGATTCGCCCAAGTTATTCACTCTACCGGCTCAGCTATTTTCTGTGCAACACGTAAAACAGAGCTGCGTGCCCGCGCATTCTCATTAACTTCCTGCGCACTTGGTTTGAGTGCTTTACCCAGAGATTTAAGCGTCTTGCCATGCTGCATCTGCTGATCTGTCAAGGGCAAACCAGGAGGGTACTCTCGCCCTTTTTCCTGTTTGCGTATAAAACGTTTCACTATCCTGTCTTCTAAAGAATGGAAGCTGATCACCGATAGTTGTCCGCCAACCGCTAATATCTCCAGCGCGCCATCAAGCACTTTATGAATCTCTTCCAATTCACTGTTGACATAAATCCGGATAGCCTGAAAGCTACGGGTTGCAGGATGTTTTTTCTTTTCTCTTTTAGGGCAGAGACGTTCAATTAATTGTGCCAATTGCAGGGTGCGTAAAAAGGGTGTTTCGGTGCGATCCGCAACGATAGCGCGGGCAATACGAAAAGCAAATTTTTCCTCACCGAAGGTTTTTAACACCCATCCGATGTCATCAACATCCGCTTTCGCCAACCACTGTGCAGCGCTTATACCCGAGGTAGGATCCATGCGCATATCCAACGGCCCATCGCGCATAAAACTAAAACCACGTTCCGCATCATCAAGTTGTGGAGAAGAAACACCAAGATCCAATAACACACCATCTATTTTCCCGGCCAGGCCTAACGCTTTTATATATTCAGCTAACCCGGAAAATGGACCATGGACAATAGTAAAACGAGGATCTTCTTTCATCAGCGCTTCGCCGATCTCAATCGCGCGCGGATCACGATCAATTGCGATTAATCTTCCTTGTGCGCCTAACCGCTCAAGAATATGTCGAGAATGCCCTCCTCGTCCGAAGGTGCCATCTACATAAATACCGTCTTTTTTTAAACCTAAGCCGTTAACCGCTTCATCGAGTAATACTGTTATATGTTTTGCCATTAAAGTGAAAACTCCCTTAACCCTGCACTTAATTCGATTCCTGTCGGCAACCCATCGTGTAAATCATCTTGGATCTGTTGATTCCACATATCTTCATCCCACAATTCAAATTTATTTAATTGGCCAACCAACATCACTTTTTTTTGTAGTTTTGCATGTTGTCTGAGGGTTGGTGCGATTAAAGCTCGTCCACTTTTATCTAATTCACTTTCTGCTGCATATCCCAAGATAAGGCGCTGTAAGCGACGCTCTTGCGGGTTAGTACTGGATAAAGCACGTAATTTTGTTTCAATCAATAACCATTCATTAAGCGGATAGATCAGTAAACAGGGCGACTGGATATCGATAGTACAGACAAATTGACCTTGACAAGTCTCCCCCAGCCAATCTCGATATCGAGTTGGAATAGCGATTCGTCCTTTTGTATCAAGATTAATTGCATTCGCGCCACGCAACATAATTATCTAAGATCCATCTTTATTTTAAGGAAAATGATCTGATATAGAGAAAAAAGATCCACTTTTATACACTTTTACCCACATTTTATCAGAAGTCTAATAAACTATCGCGTTTTTGCAAGAAAAGGATCCAATTATTTAACGGCATAGATCACAGCTGTCTAATTAATAAGCGCTAATCGAATAAAAAAGGTCAAATGATCATAAGACTATCCCGGCAGAGATTGGTCGTGGTATACTGCGTAACTAATTAAATTTTTAACTCAATTATTAAAGGAATTCCCTTTGCAAGACGAACAATTAAAGCAATTTGTATTACAACAACTTGAAGATATGAAAGCGAAAGATATTACCGTGATCGATGTTTCTGCAAACTCCGATGTGACTGATACTATGATTATCTGTACGGGTAATTCTAAGCGTCACGTTCGTTCTGTCGCTGAACAAACAGCGCTGGCAGCTAAAAATGCAGGGGAAGCCCCGTTAGGTATTGAAGGCTTAGAAGGCAGTGAGTGGGTATTACTGGATCTCGGTAATATTGTTCTCCACGTAATGCAGGATGAAACAAGACAGTTTTATCAACTTGAAAAGCTTTGGGAACAGTCTGCTTAATGAAAATTCAGTTAATCGCAGTCGGCACAAAGATGCCCGACTGGGTTGAAAAAGGATATCAAGAATATGCGCGACGCTTTCCAAAAGAGATGCAACTTGAATTGCTCGAAATCAATGCCGGAAAGCGTGGTAAAAATGCGGATATAAAACGGATCTTGAAAAAAGAAGGGGAATTAACCCTCGCAGCAATTCCCAAAGGAAATAAAATCGTCACACTGGAAGTGACGGGACAAGCATGGACCACAGAACAGCTTGCCGATGAGATGGGCAAATGGCAGTTAGAGGCCAGAAATATTAGTTTATTAATCGGTGGACCCGAAGGGCTTGCACCTGAATGTATTACAAAGTCTGAACAACGCTGGTCACTTTCTGCGTTAACTTTGCCCCACCCTTTAGTGCGCATTATTGTCGCTGAAAGTTTATATCGCGCTTTTACTTTAACGATTAACCACCCATATCATAGAGAATAAGACGACGTGGTTAAAAAACGCATCAGCATAAGGAATCATTCCTCAGAATCCGCACTGTTTATGCGCCGTACTCTGGTCATTTTTATTGCAATACTCGTTGCAATGGGTGTGTTAATCAGCAATCTTTATTACCTGCAGATAACCTCTTTTCAAAACTATCAAACTCGTTCAAATGACAACCGCATAAATGTGCAGACGATCCCGCCAAACAGAGGCCTTATTTATGATCGTAACGGCATTATCATTGCGGAGAACCGTCCTGTTT
>DATBNI010000259.1:0-4990 GCA_036554425.1 Psychromonas sp. | reverse complement strand
CGCGAAGCAATTCATCGCATTTTAACGGATCAGGATGATCGTGTTTTAGTGATTATTGGTCCATGTTCCATTCATGATACCAAAGCTGCCCTTGAGTATGCCCATAAATTGGCGCCACTGCGTGAGAAATATAAAGATTCATTAGAAATTGTGATGCGCGTTTATTTTGAGAAACCACGTACTACAGTCGGTTGGAAAGGGCTGATTAATGATCCCGAATTAAACGGCACCTTTAATATCAATAAAGGATTGCGGACAGCACGTAAATTGCTGTTAGATATTAACAAGATGGGGCTACCCGCTGCGACTGAATTTTTAGACATGATCACCCCGCAATATGTTGCTGATTTAATGACTTGGGGCGCAATTGGTGCTCGTACTACCGAATCACAAGTTCACCGTGAATTAGCATCTGGCCTTTCTTGTCCGGTTGGATTCAAAAACGGCACAGACGGAACAATTAAAGTCGCCGTTGACGCTATCGGTGCGGCTAATGCCTCGCATCACTTCCTGTCGGTCAACAAGTTTGGTCACAGTGCCATTGTTGAAACCGAAGGTAATCCTGATTGTCATATTATTTTACGCGGCGGCAAAGCGCCAAATTATAGTGCACAGGATGTTGCTGCGATTAAATCCGATCTGAAAAAATCAGGCTTAGCACAAAAAATAATGATCGATTTTAGCCATGCAAATTCAGAGAAGAAATTTGAAAATCAAATGAAAGTTTGTACTGATGTTTGTGAGCAAATTTCAGCGGGCGATCAAGCTATTTCCGGTGTGATGGTTGAAAGCCATCTGGTAGAAGGTCGTCAGGACTTAAAAGAGGGGGTCTGTGAAACATACGGTCAAAGTATTACCGATGCCTGTATAGGTTGGGCGGATACAGAAAAATTGTTAGCTCAACTTGCCCAGGCCGTTATCATACGCCGCGGTTAATGACACTTTGAGTTAATGTCTTTATTGAGCACTGTTTAGGCAGTGCTTTTTTTTATCTTAAATTTATTTATCGGCACAATATGAACAGCAAAGATCAACAAATCCTGAATAAAAAAAGACCTATTATGATTTTGGGTTGTACCAGTGATGCCGGTAAATCCCTTATTGTGACGGCGATTTGCCGCCTGCTCGCTAATCGCGGGATAAAGGTTGCCCCTTTTAAAGCGCAGAATATGAGTAACAATGCGGCTATTACGGAAGCGGGTTTAGAGATTGGTCGTGCGCAATATCTGCAGGCACTGGCGGCTAAAGCGACGCCTAGCGTATTAATGAATCCGGTTTTATTAAAACCCAGTGCTGAAACCTTTAGCCAGGTCATTGTGAACGGGATAGTCAATAATAAAATAAGCAAGTTTCCCTGGATGGAGCGTAAATCCCTGCTCTGGACAGAGGTGCAATATGCCCTGAAGAAATTACAGGATGATTATGATCAGGTGATCATTGAAGGGGCGGGCAGTCCCGCGGAAATTAATCTAAGGGCGGGAGATATTGTCAATATGTCCGTTGCCCTTGAATGCCAGGCAGATGTTTATCTGGTATCAGATATTGACCGTGGTGGATCTTTTGCGCATCTGCTCGGTACCTGGGCTTGTTTAGCGCCCGATGAACAGAAGTTAATTAAAGGATTTGTGCTTAACAAGTTTCGCGGTGATCCGCTTCTACTGGGTAATGCGATGGACTGGTTAGAGAAAAAAACCGGCATTCCTACTGTTGCAAATTTACCCTATTATCGTCACCAGCTGCCCGAAGAGGACAGTTTCAGGCTGGGCAGTCAATGGCAACGCGGCAAAATCAATGTGGCCCTTATTTATTACCCTTATGCTTCTAATCTGGATGAGTTTGACCCGCTCTTATACCAGGACGATGTTAATCTGGTGCCCGTTCATCAAAATACGGACTTAAGCCTGTTTGATGCCTTGATTTTACCGGGCAGTAAAAACAGTGGCGTCAGTTTGACGTTTTTAACAACCACCGGGCTGGATAAACAAATTCAGCGGTTTAAAGCGACTGGAAAATTGATTTTGGGAATTTGCGGCGGACTGCAGATTCTCGGCACAAGGATTTTAGACCCGCTCCATATTGAAGATGGTGATAAGCAGGGCTTAGCCTTGATCGAACTGCAAACTGAGATTTGCGGCGATAAATCGACCCGGCAAAGAGCCATTAGTTGGCTCGGAAAGGGCATTAAAGGTTATGAAATACACCACGGTAAAACCATTGCAGATGCAACGCTTGAGCACTTTATAGCGGCGGATACCGGCTGGCAGCAGGCTAACGTTTATACTACTTATCTTCATGGTTTGTTTGAAAATAAAGTTTTTTATAACTGGTTTATGAAACAAATTGGGGGACTCGAAAATGGCTTTGAATGGGCGGATCATCTTGATAATGAACTGGATAAATTAGCGGATATGTTTGCCCAACATGGTTGGTTGTAAAAAAATTATTAAATAAAGCCTTTATTGATCTGCTTCATCGCACTCAATTACAAAAACTGATTAAATTCATTTTTTTCTGGGCCCTGGGGCTCAGATCCTATTTTTAACATTATTGGATAGTTCATGAAAAAATCAATTGTATTTTCTTGTTTACTTGTCAGCTCTGCTGCGGCCTTGGCGTCAGGTGACGTACATTGGGGATATGCAGGTCAGCACGGCGCTGATCATTGGGCTCAATTGAGTGCTGACAACTTTGCCTGCAGTGCATCAAATCAATCACCGGTTAACCTGACGGGTTTTATTGAAGCGGACCTTACGCCGATCATATTTAATTATAAAGCAGGGGGGAGCGAAATTTTAAATAACGGTCATACGGTCCAAATTAATTATCAATCGGGCAGTACCATCAATATTGATGGTAGCGAGTTTGCATTATTACAGGTGCATTTTCATGCGCCGAGTGAAAACCATATCGATGGAAAATCCTATCCCTTGGAAGCGCACTTAGTGCATGCAGATAAAGCCGGAAACCTTGCCGTTGTTGCGGTGATGTATGAACAGCATAATGAAAATCTGACCCTGGCTGGTGCATGGCAGCAGATGCCAAAGCATAAAGGTGATAAGCAGCAACTAAACCGGCCTTTTAACATTGATGGTATTTTGCCAGACAACCGGGATTATTACCGTTTTAATGGATCCTTAACTACGCCACCCTGCTCGGAAGGTGTACGCTGGTTAGTGTTAAAAGAGACTGTGTCGGTGTCTGCAAAGCAAATTAAAGCGTTTTCAGCGGCCTTAACCGGACCCAATAACCGTCCTATTCAGGCAACTAATGCGCGCATTATTTTAAAATAATGCGCAAGGTACCCATTATTGAAGATGCATCTTTAACAATGGGTATCTTATTAGTTTTTAAGGATTTAAGCGCTTTATTTTCCAAGTTTTTTCCGTCGGTTGATAAACAAACCTGTCGTGCAAACGATCCGCCTTGCCCTGCCAAAACTCGATGCTTTCAGGGATAACTCTATAGCCGCCCCAAAATTTTGGTAAGGGGATCTCTTTTCCGGAAAATTTTTCTTCAAAATATTTTACCCTTTGTACTAAGGTCTCACGATCATCAAGCTCCTGACTTTGATGTGAGGCCCAGGCACCAATGCGGCTTCCCCGGTTACGACTTTGAAAATAAGCATTTGATTGCTCAGTGCTGATCCGCTCAACTCTTCCCTCAATACGGACTTGACGTTGCAGTATATTCCAGTGAAATAACAGCGCCGCAAATGGATTGGCCTCCAACTCATGGGCTTTACGGCTGTCATAATTGGTAAAAAAGACAAAACCTTTGGCATCGACCTCTTTGAGCAATACCATGCGCGAAGAAGGGCGGCCTTCCGGCGTACAAGTCGAGATGGACATGGATTCAGGCAGAATAATACCGGTGTCTTGCGCTTGTTTTAACCAGCTATTAAAAAATAAAATGGGATCATTCGTTGTTTTTAATGCTTCATTTTCTATTAATACACCTTGACCCAGGGTGAAAGCACAACGAATTTTACTGATAAGTGACATAATATCTTCTTATTTAAATTGGAATTTAAAGGGTATACCCGAGCTATCTTCGGAGTGTATAATTTGTTACAAATTTTGTCGAATAATTCAACCTATGCTATCGAGAACTTTCGTGCCAGTTTCTTTTAATTATCAAGATCTAATCACTCTTTTTAAGCACACCTTTGGTGATACTTTTAATACTTTTTTAATAACGGGCGAAGATGAGCCTGTTTACTTACCTGCAGATACTCAAAATAAGCAGCACAGGATCGTATTTGCACATGGTTTTTATGCCAGTGCTTTACATGAAATAGCGCACTGGTTAGTGGCAGGTGAGCAGCGCCGGTTATTGGTTGACTACGGTTACTGGTATGAACCCGATGGCCGCGATGCCAAACTTCAAGCTGAATTTGAAAAAGTGGAGATAACACCGCAGGCAATCGAATGGGCACTGGCTGTAAGTTGCGGTTTTAAATTTGATGTCAGCGTGGATAATCTCAGTGGCATTAGCATTGACAGATTGAGTTTTAAACATAAAGTGCATGATAGGGTGATGAACTATTTACAAAATGGATTTTCCGAGCGAACGATCTCGCTTATTAATGCCTGTCGGGATTTTTATCACACCCCGGTCTTATCACCTGAACTGTTTAATTATCAGGAGCTAGGGACTGCAGATGCAAATGATTTTGGAACTCTATAATGAATAAAATTTACCATCATCCAGTGCAGATTTATTATGAAGATACCGATCATTCCGGGGTGGTTTATCACCCTAATTTTCTGAAGTATTTTGAACGGGCCCGTGAGCACGTGATAGACAGCAATCTGCTGGACAAATTGTGGCGTGAAAATGGCATTGGTTTTGCGGTATATAAAGCGAATATGACTTTTCAAGATGGTGTTGAGTTTGCTGAAATTTGCGACATTCGTACCACCTACCAAATTGACGGTAAGTATAAAACCCTATGGCGGCAGGAAGTCTGGCGGCCCGGTGCGACTAAAGC
>DATBNI010000227.1:0-10765 GCA_036554425.1 Psychromonas sp. | reverse complement strand
TGCATTTTATTTAACCACGGAAAAGATTGCCGGCATGGCCCACACCATGATGCCCAAAAGTCCAGGTAGAGCACTTTATTCTGATACTCACTCATATCAAACTGACTTAACCATTGTTCACTGACAGCTTGTTGTGCGGTGCTTATACCGGTATTTAATAACAGCAGTAAGGCTGTAACTGATTTCAGAACCCGGCTCATAGTTTCCCTTTTCTTATTTTCAATAGTTCACCCCAGTATGGTACGAGAATGTTGATAAGTGAGTATTTTATTGGTGATATTGATAAAATACTCACAAAAATGTGAACAACTAAAGCCGGTGAAATATTTTTACCGGTAAAAATAATCAATTCAATGCAAAAACCTCAATATCTGCTGCATTCATTAAAGACAGAGGCGCTGCTCAATGAAGTGTAAAATTGCCTTTAGTTAACCGCCTGATGCTTGTAAAATAGTTAAAAATTAACGGAGATAATCAATGACGACAACAATGACCATAACCCGCCCTGATGACTGGCACGTGCATTTACGCGACGGTGATGTATTAAAGGATACTGTACGTGACACCAGCCGTTATATGGGCCGCGCGATTATCATGCCGAACCTTGCGCCGCCCGTAACAGATACCGCATTAGCACTTGCTTACCAGGCGAGAATTTTTGCGGCAAAGCCGAAGGCAGGCTTCAAGCCATTAATGACCCTGTATTTAACCGATAACACCACAGCGAATGAGATACAAAAAGCCAAAGCATCTGGACAAATTTATGCCGCCAAGTTATACCCGGCCGGCGCAACGACTAACTCTGAATCAGGCGTCACTTCGGTTGAAAAAATAAAAAATGCCCTGCAGGCAATGCAGGAGGTTGGCATGCCGCTGCTGATCCACGGTGAAGTAACCGCCAGCGACATTGATATCTTTGACCGTGAGGAGGTTTTCTTAAAAACTGTCCTTGCCCCCATAGTTGCATCCTACCCCAATCTGAAAATCGTTCTCGAGCATATCACCACTGCGAATGCGGTAGACTTTGTTAATAATGCCAGCGACAATGTCGCAGCAACCATTACCGCTCATCATTTGATGTTTAACCGTAACCATATGTTAGCGGGAGGGATACGTCCGCATTTTTATTGTTTACCTATTTTAAAGCGTAATACTCACCAGCAGGCATTAATAAAAGCGGCAACGGGAGGGGCTAAAAAGTTCTTCTTAGGCACAGATTCTGCACCGCACGCAGTTGATCGTAAGGAAGCGGCTTGTGGTTGCGCGGGATCTTATACCGCTCATGCGGCGATTGAGTTATATGCAGAGGTATTTGAACAGGCCAACGCATTGGATAAGCTCGAAGCCTTTGCCAGTTTTAACGGCCCTGACTTTTATAATCTTCCACGTAACAGCGATACTATTACCCTTGAGAAATCAAGTTGGGTTGTACCTGCGTCAATGAATTTTGGCAAGCAGCAAGTGGTGCCCATTAAAGCCAATGAGCAAATGCTTTGGAAAGTATGCTAAATAAAAATATCAATCTCTGCACAAAAAGCGAATAACTGTTTTTATTCGTCTTTTGTGCAGAGATTGTTTTATAAACAAGAAAAAAATTAATTCAACACTATTTTTCGTTAAGTGCCGCAGGCATTTTCTTGATATATTGGGTTAATAAGACAATGCGAACACCATTCACGCGGCCTTCAATATGCTCCGGATTATCCGTCAAGGAGATATTACGCACCGGCGTACCACGTTTAGCAGTAAAGTTACCGCCTTTCACATCAAGATCTTTAATCAAGGTTACATTATCACCCGCAACCAGAATGCCACCATTTGAATCACGTGTTGCAGCAACCTCTTCGATTTGATCCGCGGCAACATTGTAAACAGCCCATGCCTTAGTTTCATCTTCCATGTAGATCATATCGAGCAAATCCTGCGCCCAGCCTTCATTTTTAGCTATTCGGGTTAACAGTCGAAACACCAGCACCTGCACAGCCGGCACCTGACTCCACATGCTGTCATTAAGGCAACGCCAATGATTACTGTCCATCTCGGTATTTTTTTCAATTTGGGATAAACAGAACTCACAGACTAAAACGGATTTATCGGAGTTAGGCTCGGCTACCGGCGGCACTTCGAAAACAGACAAGTCAGATGTACAGCCACAGAGTTCACAAGCAGAGTTGCTACGTTCTAAAAGGGCAGTTTTAATTGGCATAATAAGTCCTTTAAAGGGAAGTTACCCAAATTACTTGAAGATGGAACTGCAAGTAATTTGAGTATAAAAATAAGATGGCGCTATTATGCCCCTCTTTCAGCACAAAAAAAAGTTTGATTGGCCGCTCATTTATTACGTAAATAGATTTATACAATTCATTATTTATGCAGCAAATGACATTATCACTTACCTAATGGGCTGGTTCAGGCTAAAATGGCTTTTTATACCTACACTCTTTAAACGCTGAGCAAAATCCTATGAATGAAGCACTGAACATTGCGGACCAAACCCTGGTCCTGCATCGTCACCCAAGAATAAAAAATGAAACACTACAAGCATGGGATTCTGCTGATGAATACCTCATCAATTACTTCTCTGAAAATGAACTGCAAAAACACCTCGGAGAAAATGAGCAAGTACTGCTTATTAACGACAGCTTCGGCGCGCTAACCTGTTACCTGCAGGCATTTCAACGCACTGCGGTTTCAGACTCTTACTTATCCATTAATTCAATCAAGCTGAATATGCAGCGTAACCGTTGCGCGGAAGAAAATGTGCTTTTACAGGACAGCCTGCAAAGCTTTCCAGAGAATGTGAAAATTGTATTGATTAAAATACCTAAAACACTTTCTTTCCTTGAAGATATTTTGCAAAAATTACATGCGGTGTTAACGCCTGAAACTATCGTTGTTGCGGCGGGTAAAGTTAATCTGATTCATAATTCCACCTTGGATTTATTCGAAAAATATATAGGTACTACCAAAACCTCATTGGCGAAAAAGAAATCGCGTTTAATTTTCAGCTTACCTGAAACAAAAGAAGTGCCGGAAAAAGAGATAGCAATCACCTGGGAAGTTGAAAAACGTGATTGGAAAATCCATAACCATGCAAATGTATTTTCCCGTAACCACTTAGATATTGGCGGTCGTTTCTTAATGGACAATCTGCCTGAAGGGGATTTCTCTAAGGTTGTAGACTTGGGTTGTGGTAACGGTATTATTGGTATGGCGGCATCTGCCGCATATCCGCAAGCACAAATCACCTTTATCGATGAGTCCTACATGGCAATTGATTCTGCACGCATAAACATGCAGAAAAATTTACCCGAAGAGCAAGCTGAAAATGCGCGATTTGTGGTTAATAATGGCTTAGTGGGCTTCAAACCTCGCACCTATGACCTGATTTTATGCAACCCGCCTTTCCATCAGCAGCAAACAATCACAGATCAGATTGCCTGGAGCATGTTTAATGATGCCCATTTCTGTTTAGCCGACAACGGTGAATTAATGATCGTGGGCAATCGCCATCTTGATTATCAGGACAAACTGGAGCGTATCTTTGGCAACTGTGAACTCGTTAGCGAAAACAAAAAGTTTGTTCTTTTACGTGCTGTAAAAATGGATTAGTTTTCAAAATCAGCTCTTAAAATAACAGTAAAAAAGCAACTCATTGAGTTGCTTTTTTTTAAAATAAAAAAACCCTTTAGTGTCAGCTAAAGGGTTTTCATCTATTACTTAATGCTCAAACCACTGAAGATAACTCCGCTAGTGGTCTGTATATATCACTATTATTTAAATAGACCTATCGCATTAACAAACACAAATAAGATACCTAGGGGAGCAATATAACGTAAGAGTATTAATACGATAGCGAAATATTGATCGGACAAGTTGAACTCTTCTTTTAAAATCTCTGGTTTGATTACCCAACCGGCAAAGATTGAGATAAATATACCGCCCAGCGGCAAGAGAATATTGGCTGTGATGTAATCTAAAAATTCAAAGATATCCCCGCCCATACCGAAAGAGAGTTTTGTCCATTCAGCGCCGGCAAAGGAAAAGATGGTGCATAAGCTCAAGATCCAAACCGCAACACCGGCAATAATGGCCGCTTTTGTCCGACTCACATTCTGACGCTCTACTAAATAAGCAGTAGGCGATTCAAGCAGCGCAATAGCAGAAGTGAAGGCAGCGAAAACGATCATCACAAAGAACAAGGTGCCGACAAAATCACCGAAAGGCATTGAACCAAAGGCAAGAGGAATCGATTGAAACAATAAACCCGGTCCGGCACTTGGCTCCAAACCATGGGCAAATACTATCGGGTAAATAGCGAGTCCCGCAATTAACGCAACCACAGTATCAGCGACAGCGATCATAATAGAGGTTTTAACGATTGACACACCTTTAGGTAAATAGGCGCCATAAATCATCATAATACCCATAGCCAAACTGAGGGTGAAAAATGCATGACCCAATGCCACTAACACACCTTCTATGGTCAGTTGAGAAAAATCGATATGGAACATAAAGGTAAAGGCGGCAGCAAAATCACCCACAACGGCAGAGTAAATCATGATACCAACAAGTAATATAAACAAAGCCGGCATTAAATACGTGATTGCCGTTTCCAGCCCTTCTTTGACACCCCTTGAAATAACGTAAACGACAGCAGCAATGGTTAATGTTGACCAGATAAGCAGTTGCGGCACGCTGGTGATCAAATCACTGAATAAAGTGCCTATTACTTCCGCATTGGTGGCCGGATCCGCAGCTGCAGCGCTAAATTCGCCAGTACCTGCAAAAAATACGTAGGCGGCCGCCCAACCGGCAATAACCGCATAAAAACTTAAGATCAGGAAACCCGCTAACACCCCGATTGTGCCGACAATCGACCAATGAGATGAATGACCCGACTCGGTTGCAACATGTGCCATCGCATTTGCAGGCGTTGAACGTCCACGTTTACCAATAACAACTTCAGCCATCATGACCGGAATACCGATCAGAAATATACATAAAAGATAGACAAAAACAAATGCTCCACCTCCATTTTCACCCATGATGTAGGGGAATTTCCATATATTACCAAGTCCAACTGCTGCACCCGTGGCAGCTAAGATGTACGCGTATCGACTTGACCATCGACTGGAGACATGTGTATCAGTGTTCATTTAAATCCTTGAGATGTAATTAAAATAGAGTTATTTATAGCCAAAACGTATAAAAATGTAAATTAAGCAAATACGACTTAATAATAATAATAGTTAGGCTGGAAGGCCACACAAAGCACAATAAAAATTAATTTATATTGTTGAGAATACTAGCATAGAGTATTGCAGTCAGCTTTAGTTGCAGATATTTTGTCATAAGTCACTTTAACCACCTGAAACTGGACAAAATTTCGGCTAAAGGTGAGTCCATGTGATTTTTCAATCAGCATGCATAAAATAAAATCATCGCTGTTGTCTAAAACAAAGTACTTTTTGGCTTCTTTAACAGCGGATGATATTAATATCACTTGATCGCCTTTATTAACCTGGTGTTGCTCATCGGCATTAGATTCAAACAACCAATTTTTAGGCATAATAGGTTTATGGAACCGGTTAGCCGCTAATACATGCAGAATAATATTACATCTTAATTCCGGCGGATAGTCGGCTAATGCAGCGCCTTCAAAAAGATCAATATAATCAGCAACATCTTCCATAGTAAAAAAGACCGGTTGATCAAATTGTAAGGTCAGCATGGCGGGTTTATAAACAATATCAATAGCGCCAACTCCCATATTGAGTGTTAACGTCGCCCGATTATGATCAAACAGCCAATGCCAATTTGCTTGAGGTATAAAATCAATTATCCCATGCTTATTTTTACACAAAGTATTTTTCACCTGATTAGTGGAATTGGCATCACGGCTCATCACCAACAGAGCCGCCTTATAAATTAAATATTGTTGACAATATTTTTAACTAATTGAGGGCCATGGTAGATAAAACCGGTATAGAGCTGCACTAAACTTGCACCCGCTTGTATTTTCTCTTTGGCAGCAATCACATTATCAATACCACCCACGCCAATAATGGGGATCTCTCCTTTTAATTGCGCGGCAAATTTTGCAATCACAGCAGTACTTTTATTTTGCAGAGGACGGCCGCTTAAACCACCCGCCTCACCCGCATGCGACATACCTTTAATCATGTCACGATCAAGGGTTGTATTGGTGGCAATTAAACCGTCAATTTTGTATTTGAGCAATGATCCGGCGATAGACTCGATCTCCTGATCACTGAGATCCGGTGCTATTTTCAAGGCAATTGGCACGTATTTATCATGTTTAACTTCAAGTTCGCTTTGACGTGTTTTAAGCGCACTCAATAATTCATTCAGTGCGTCACCATACTGTAACGAACGCAACCCCGGGGTGTTGGGTGAAGAGATATTAACGGCAATATAATCGGCATAAGGATAAACTTTATCCATGCATAATAAGTAATCCTCTTTGCCCTGTTCCACCGGTGTTGAGAAATTTTTACCTATGTTAATACCGATAACACCTTTGAAATTGCTTTCTTTCACATTCTTAATTAAATTTTCGACACCCTCATTGTTAAACCCCATGCGGTTGATAAGACCTTGTGATTCCAATACTCTAAATATTCGAGGAGATTCATTACCGGGCTGTCCAACCGGGGTTACCGTACCCACTTCGACATGTCCAAAACCCATTGCGCCAAAAGCATCAATACATTCGCCATTTTTATCTAAACCGGCAGCCAAACCCACTGAATTCGGAAAGGTCAATCCCATCACCTGCACGGGTCTGTGTTGCACTTTCTGACGATAGATGAGATCTAAGATAGTCCCCTGCGCTAATTTTAATTGTTTGATTGAAAAGTCATGTGCCTTTTCCGGATTTAACATGAATAAAAAACTGCGCATAATTCGATAAAACATAAGCAAAACCTTAATATAAAGTGGATAAGATAATTCTGTATTTATTGTACCGTGTATCTGATAAACGGAAACTAAAAAATCAAATAAATAAGTTAGTTAGTTAATTAATATCAATATTCTGGTAACCCTGCACCCGCACCCGCCAGCCCTTTAACCAGTGCAATTCATCCGTTGATGCATTTTTAACACGGCGTGTTAATACTTCATCAGCCGATAAAGAAAATGCACGTAAGGGATCATCATATTCAAGCGGCATGGTTAATAAAACCTGTTTTAATCCCCACCCCTGCCCCTGGTAGGATTCTTTTGACGAAACCCCTTCACCTTTAAAATTAATATAATCCAATAGCGCAAAGATACCCTCAGGCGACATAGTTAAACGCGCAATCTGATGATTAATCACTTTCATTTCTGTCTGATTACTGCCCGCCAGTATTAATGGAATGCCGGTTTCTAAACGTTTTATAATAAACTGCACTTGTAAATCAAGATGCTTATTTAATAAAAGTCTCAACTCAGTCAACTGAGGCTGGTCAAATTCCAGGTAAAATTGTTCGCGACTTTTCCACGGGGCCAGCTCACTGGTGGCAAGCCACTGCGGGAGCACAACGCCATGGTTTTTAAAAAACTGCAATAATTCAGGGAATTGTTCTTTAAAGGGGCCTTTTTCACTCCCCGGGTACCAAATAAAATGCCCCAGACCTAATGACGGAAAAGCTTCATTTTTATTCCAGGTGGTCAGATTTTCCTGTTTTTGCCGGCCTTCATTTTTCCAGATCAGCAGGCCTAATTTCTCTGTCTGTTGAGGCGTCAAATCAATTTTATAAGCCTGGCTAGTACAACTTAGACTGGTGAATAATATAAAAAAGCAACAAATTAAACGCAACATCAAATATTCCTTTATGGATAACTGCTCAAAGAATCATTGAACATACAGCCTTATTCTCGCCCGGGTAATTTTTTCCAGGTCACCTTGTCGCGCAAATAAACAGGGGTTGCCAGTTCCGGTAACATATCTAATGATTTGTCGATGCAGTTAACGGCTTCATCCAACATAAATCTTGCGCTGGGAAACTCTATTTCTGTTTTTTCAGCGGCATTAAAGTGCTCGCTTAATTCAGGATAAGCCCCCCAACCTGAGCCCACCAAAACAGCATTTTCGGCAAACTCGCCCTGCTGCACTATTAAATCAGCAGGTTTAATAACCACCTCTTCACCCACTAATACCATTAACTCATCATTTAATCTGTAATGGGCAAAATATACCTCGCCCATGCGCGCATCAATAGCAGCATAGACATCTTTAGCGCCGTTCATTTTAAAGGCTTGTTGCGCCATCGCCTGTAAAGTTGACACGCCGACCATATTTTTTTCACTGCCGAAAGCCAAGCCCTGTGCAATGCTGATACCTATGCGAACCCCGGTAAAACTGCCCGGACCCCGACCATAAGCAATAATATCCATATCAGGTAAATTTAAACCCGCCGATTGTAATACCTGCTCGACCGTGGGCAAAATTTTAGTCGTATGCTCACGTGGCGCCAGCATGAATTGATCACTGATAACCTGCCCCGTCGCCGTTTGGCAAAGCACCGCAACTGAGCACGCTTCCGTTGAAGTATCGACACATAACACATTTAACTTTTTGAACATATTTAGCCTGTCTATTCTAGTGGGTATCCCAGTCGAAAGAACGGGGATATTTTGATTTATCTACTATGCCAGCTTCTGTGCAGGCATTGTATTCTTAACATTATTTATTATTAATCAATCGCTTTTAAAAAATCGATAGCATTATCTAAGGAGCGAGTACGCGGCATGCAAGGTAAACTATTCAGAAAGAGATTACCATATTTACGCGTCACCAAACGTGTATCGCAAACGATCAATACGCCTTTATCTTGTTCCGCCCGAATCAGTCGCCCGACGCCCTGTTTAAAGGTGATCACAGCTTGTGGTAACTGCACTTCGGCAAAGGGATCTTTACCCTTTAATTGCGCATCTTCCATACGCGCTTTTAATAACGGCTCCTCGGGGGAGCTAAAGGGAATTTTATCTATAATAACGCAGGATAAAACCTGCCCGCGCACATCCACACCTTCCCAAAAACTGCCGGTTGCCACCAACAAGGCATTGCCGTGGTTAATAAACTCATCAAGCAGCGCCTGTTTGCTTTTTTCCCCCTGCAGTAAGACCGGAAAGGTCAATACTTGACGGAAACCCGCCGCCAGCTGATTCATCATGGCATGACTGGTACATAAAAAGAAACAGCGCCCTTTGCTGGCACGAATAACCGGCGCGAGCTCGTTGACCAGCTTATCGGCCAATCCCGGTGTGCCGGGCTCAGGTAATAATCTGGGCACCACAAATAAGGTCTGTCTGGCGTAATCAAAGGGGCTGGCTAACTGCAGACAGCGGCTTTCCTGTAAACCCAGCAACGCGGTGAAATGATCAAACTGCCCCTGCACGGATAAGGTGGCCGAGGTAAAGATCCAACTGGCCTGTTTTTTTTGACATTCGGCCTGGAAACGCTCTGCCACACTCAATGGCGTAATATTTAATGAAAAATGTTGTTTTGTACACTCAAACCAGTAGCTGAATCCCGTTTCATTAACACTGTTAAGTTTTTTAAATAACAGGGTGAATTGTGTTAAACGGTCAAAACAATGATCTAACACCTCACTTTTACCCAATCGTTCGAGGATCACTTCATTTAAAAAATCCATCACCTGCAGGATACGCTGCACATGTAACTGCATCACCCGTTCTTTGGACTTATCACGCCAGCTTCCGGTGCCTTTATCAATCGCAAAGGCCATGCGGAAATCTAACACACTTAAACGTAATTGATCCGCCGCTTTAGACATCTGTTTCGCTTCGCGAAGCTCAGTGCGATAGACAAACTCTATCTCTTTAGCGAGTTCCATTAACTGCCGGCTGGAGAGTGATTCACCAAAATACAGGCTGGCAATATCGGGCAGTTGGTGCGCTTCATCAAAAATATAAACTCCCGCTTCAGGGATTAACTCTCCAAATCCGGTTTCTTTAACGGCTAAGTCCGCAAAAAAAAGATGATGATTGATCACCACCAGATCTGCCTCCATGGCTTTTTTTCGCGCTTTAACAATAAAACAATCATCAAAACTGGGACACTCACGGCCTAAACAGTTGTCGTTGTTGCTGGTAATAGAGGGAATAATCAGCGCATCTTCAGCAAGATCTTTGATTTCAGCAAGGTCGCCGGTTTTACTTGCAAGGGACCAGTTTTTAATTTTTATCAGCTCTATTTGCAGTGCTTTTTCGCGCTGCTTGGTTTCCAGCATAAAACGCGCCAGACGTTCATTACACAGGTAGTTGCTGCGTCCTTTTAACAAGGTCACCGACCCGGTGAAATTGGTCGCTGCCATCAATAGGGGCAAATCTTTTAAGAACAGCTGCTCCTGCAAGGCTTTACTGCCCGTTGAAATAATGATTTTTTCATCCACGTCTTTATCAAAAGTTAATAAGGCCGGCGCTAAATAGGCGAAGGTTTTACCCGTCCCGGTTTCGGCTTCAACCACTAAATTTTGTTTTTTGGTGATCGCCTCGGTCACGGCGTTCGCCATTTCAAGCTGCGCATCCCGGGAGATAAAGAAAGGCAGTTGTTTACTTAATGCACCTGAGGCTGAAAAAAAAGATGAGATCAAAGTTAAGGACTCTACAATAAAAAAGCTGATGATCTGCATTCTACGTGAATTAAAAGTATGATCACAGGCCAATCAATAAACTGTGATTTAAGATGATCAGTAAACAAAGCCCTAGCAGTATTGATTTGCTATATACC
>DATBNI010000225.1:0-2778 GCA_036554425.1 Psychromonas sp. | reverse complement strand
TTGAATTTCAAAGAGCCCTAACATATTCGCAGCGAACAGCGCGGTGATGGTAACCATAGCAACAATAAAGTAAGGGTTTTGAAATTGAATGCCCCAGCCTAAGGCCTGACCGGATAATTTTAATAGCAGTAAAAAAATGGCCAATAACCAGAATGAAGTTAATATACCTGCCGCAGAGGCTAAGAATTGTCTTCGAATTTGACGGCGCTGTATGCCATGGGCAGATAAAATTGAACTCAGTTTCATTCCTAGGACAGGCAAAACACAGGGCAGAATATTGAGAATCAAACCAACTAACAGAGCAATTAAAAACATAAGAAAAAGACCCTCTGCCGGTTTACTGCTGATAATTTGATCCGATGTAGTAGTCACCAACTCCACGCTGGTATCAGTATCAAGCACAGTTGCATGGATAGGTTTATTGGCTAAATCAACCTCACCGGACCAACTTGAGGCTTTAATGGTTGCGGTCATGGTCTTGTCTGAAATATTAATTTCAGGCGCGGAAAAAGTAACATAAGCAAGCTCAGGATTGTCTGAGTCAATAAAGATATCCGGTTTAGACCAGCCAAAGCGATTATTCACCTGCACCACTAACTCCTGTTTTAATGGGTTCCAGGAGGAGCTCACCTGGCTAATGGTGGCATTATCTTGCTGCTGTAAAAGTTGTTGTTCAGTCATTAAAATCGGAATAGTGCCGAGTGCCTGGCCGAATTTAAAGACTACTTGCGGATCGCTAACCAGGTCATTAGGATCAAATGCAAGGTCAATGTCATAATCACTTAAAACACAAATATTAGTGCACGAAGCAAGGGTTAACAGCCCCTTCAATCGAGCCGGTTGAGCGATATCCTGCAGCACTATAGTTAACGGGAAATTAACCTGCTCTTTATAACCAATGGTTTCCACGCCTGATACCGGGTAACGTTTGGGTGCCGGCCACAACCAGTTAACCTCTTTGATATTGCTTGAGCTGGAAAAATCAAAACTGGGTGCCACGCCCCCTTCACCGGGTGAACGCCAATAGGTTTTCCAATCGCCTGAAAGTTTAACCTGTAATAAAGCATTAACACTTTGTTTATCTATCTGCCCGGTTAACTCAGCTAACACGCTCACAGGGGGGTGATTAGAGTCGGTTATCCAGCCTGTAGATGTTTGCTCAACAGCAGCCAATCCCGAAGTGCTAAAAAGGCAGGAAATCAACAATAACGCGCTTAAAACCGGCCGAACTATAAAACTTTTCAATTGGAGAGCTCCAAATAATAAAAATGCCGGCAACTGCTTGACGTAAAAAATGTCATTCCCGAGCGCGCAGATCAGTAATATTATAATTTAAAAGGGGAATCTAATTATCATTATAACGGCTCAGGGTACTTAACACTATTTATCACTATAAAAAGGTCTGCTAAAAAGATCATTTAAAATATTAGGCCTGCACAGACCGAGGTAATTAACAATAAGCATCTCTTAACGGCCATCCCGTCAGGGATAAATAACAGAAAGATCACTTTAAGATCCTTGCATATTAATGACGCTTCTATATAATCCTTCCACCCTGACTATGAGTCTGGCGCGTACATTATCTTATCTAATATAAGTTTATACTTGTTAAGGTGAAAATTTTAATGTGCCGAAAGAAGCATCTCTGATTGACTTTTAGTCGATCAATACATAGAATTCGCTCTCTTTTTAATCGGCTGACGGTTTTTATTTATTATTTCTGAGTTACTAATAGAGTGACTTATCAATAATAAGCTAAAAACATTAGCTACTGTACCGTACTTAACAATAGTGGAAAAGAGCATGAAACGTACTTTCCAACCTAGTAACATTAAGCGTAAGCGTTCACACGGTTTCCGAACTCGTATGGCGACTAAAAATGGTCGTAACGTACTAGCTCGTCGTCGTGCTAAAGGCCGCTCAAGCTTAAGCGCATAATCTACCAGACGTGGTGAATTATTCGTTTTCTCGGGAGTTGCGTTTGTTAACTCCCGAAGATTTTCAACCTGTTTTTAAAAATGCTGTCCCGGCAGTTTCCCCCTATCTGACTCTTCTAGCTCGAAAAAACACCCTAGATCACCCCCGCATAGGAATGGCTATTCCCAAAAAGCACATTAAACGTGCCGTAGGGCGTAATCGTATTCGTCGCATTGTCAGAGAGCAATTTCGCCACCGGCAACATCAACTCCCTGCAATAGATATTGTTGTTATTGCTAAAGCGGGTATTGCGGATTTATCAAATCAAGAAATCAATAAAATATTGGATAAATTATGGCGAAAATTAGTGCAGCGGTGCAATGGGTAGTAATCAAATTGATTCGCGGTTATCAAGTATTTATTAGCCCAATGATTGGCCCACGTTGTCGTTTTACGCCAACCTGTTCACAATATGCGATCGAAGCGATAAAATTAAACGGAATAATAAAAGGTTGTTGGCTCGCGGCTGCGCGTATTATAAAATGCCAGCCTTTAAGTGAGGGTGGTTACGATCCTGTGCCTACTTGTTGTGCTAATAAAAATAAACCTAACTAAATAGAGAATAAGAAACGTTATGGAATCCCAACGCAATTTACTTTTACTCGCCCTGCTGTTTGTGAGCTTTTTGCTTTATACCGCATGGGTCGACGAAAAAAATCCTGAAGTAGCTCCGATCGTGCAAACAGAACAGGTTGACTCATCTATTCCCGCTTCAGTGGCTTCTAAAGCTGATTTAAGTGATGGAGTACCAAATTCACCCGGGCAAAGCAGTACCGATGCCACCCCAACTCAGCTGCCAGC
>DATBNI010000204.1:0-7604 GCA_036554425.1 Psychromonas sp. | reverse complement strand
GTTGGTAATCACCGTGCACCCGATACCCGTAAAGCTGTCCCTTTTTGACTTGATCGACAAAAATGCTCCACATATGCCCCTGTTTAACTTCAAGAGGATAGTTAGCAATTTCATTTTCATGCTTATCAAATAAGCATAAATCTACGCGGTAAGCGCCTAAGCTATAAACTGAAAAATGACAGCCTTTTTTATCTAAAATTGCACCAAGGGGCAGAAACTGCCCGCGGGATGCAGAGAAAGGATGCTTATTTTCATCCAATTCTAATAATTTATCTTCCAACTATTTCACCTTTTTTTGTAAATACACCGTAGATAAAGGGGGTAAATTCAACTTAATTGAATATTCCTTACCTTGCCACGGTTGTTCTTCTGCAACAAAGACACCCATTTTATCGCCCATTGCATAATTACTGCCCCAGTAATACTCACTGTCGGTATTTAAAATAACTTCATAGTCACCTAGTTCATCAACGGCCACACGGTAACTATCCCTAGGTAATGGGGTAAAGTTACATAAACAGATGACTTTATTATCTTGAGCTAAGTTTTTCCTTACAAAAGCAAGGATACTTTTTTCTCCATCGGAATGATCTAACCATTCAAACCCACAGATATCGTAGTCAGCTTCATAGAATGCTGTATTATTTTTATACACTCTATTGAGGTCACTGGTGAGCAGCTTTTGACCTTTATGCTTATCAAATTCCAATAAGTGCCAATCTAAGCCTTGGTTATAATTCCATTCGGCAGATTGCGCAAATTCAGTGCCCATAAAGTTTATTTTTTTACCCGGATGAGCATACATATAGCCCATATAAGCCCGTAAATTGGCAGCCGCCTGCCATTCATCGCCGGGCATTTTACCTAGCATACTTTTTTTACCGTGCACTACTTCATCATGCGATATAGGTAAAACAAAGTGCTCATTGTAATGGTAAGCCATCGCAAAAGTCATTTCATGATGGTGGTATTTACGATACATAGGATCTGTTTCCATGTAACTTAAGGTATCGTGCATCCACCCCATATTCCATTTGAAACCAAAGCCTAACCCTCCCTCGAAAGTAGGTTTAGACACACCCGCGAAGGCCGTTGATTCCTCGGCTATGGTCATCGCATTTGGATATTGACCGTATACTTCTTCATTAAACCATTTTAGTAAGCTAATGGCTTCATAGTTATGGTTACCACCATCTACGTTAGGTACCCATTCGCCTTCTTCACGCGAATAGTCCCAATGAAGCATTGAAGCCACGGCATCAACACGTAAACCATCAACATGGAATTTATCTAACCAGATTAAAGCACTTGCAACCAGGAACTGACGGACATTATCACGACCAAAATCATAAATATAAGAGTTCCAATCCGGATGCCAGCCACGACGCGGATCTTCATACTCATATAAAGGTGTGCCGTCAAATCGAGCTAAACCGTGCGGATCCGATGGGAAATGTGCAGGTACCCAATCAACAATGACACCTATGCCAGCCTGGTGACATTGGTCAATGAAATATTTAAGATCATCCGCATTACCAAAGCGACTGGTTGCCGCAAATAAACCAACGGGTTGGTAGCCCCACGAACCATCATAAGGAAATTCAGAAATGGGCATGACTTCAAGGTGCGTATAGCCCAACTCAAGCAGATAAGGAATTAATTCAGCAGCCAGTTCACGATAGGTAAGCATACGATCGACACCCTTTTCGTGCTTACGCTTCCAGGATCCTAAATGCACTTCATAGATGCTCATGGCGCTATAACGTTTGTCACCTGTTTGTGATGCGCGCCACTCCTGGTCATTCCATTGGTAGACATCATGATCAACCACAATCGAAGAATGAGACGGAAATAATTCAGCCTGAAAACCAACGGGATCAGCTTTATGCGGCAGACGATTACCTAATCCATCTTTGAGTTCGAATTTATAAGCACAACCCGCTTTTAAATCTGGTACAAAAATAACCCAATGTCCACACCAGCTGCGCTGCATCGGTTGACGTCGCCCATCCCAATGATTGAATTGAGTGATCAGGCTGACACTTGTTGCGTTCGGAGCGTATACAATAAAACGAACACCAGAGATGCCTAAGTCACCAACATAAGTTGTTTTAAGTTGTGCACCTAAGGTTTTATAAACATTTTGCGGCGCTTCATGTAATGTAGATAAACCATCAAAAGCGATTTCATGGAATTGATAAGGATCGATAAAACGATGCTCTCCAGTAGCGTAAATGGCTTTCAATTCATAAGTAAATTTTTCAGTCAATTCCGGCAATTCAATTTCAAATAAACCCGCTGCATCTATTAACTTCAGCTCTGTTAATGGCTTTTCTTCTGATAAAGCATAAAGCGCTACTCTTTGGGCATCGGGTAACCAGGCGCGGATTACAAAGCCCTTGCCTTTAGGGTTTTTCAACAAACCTAACTGTTCAAAAGGATTAGGTAATTTCGCTTCCTTCAGTAATGAAATTAAAGACGCATGAACGTTTTGTGCAGATTCCTTTTTTTTCGTGACCTTAACTGCTGTTTTTTTGCCACACTTTTTGCAGGCTTAGCTGCTTTAGTTACTGTTTTATTCATAATTTAAGAGCCTAATTGTTAATGTGAAATATCAATTATATTTAATTGTTACGCGCTTGAGATAATTTTTCTAGCAATGTTTTTATATCTGGATCGGTGAATAGCTGCTCAATGTTTTTTGACAGTTTGCGTTGCCAATTTTTATATTCATCACAAGTCCCGGGTACATTAACCGGTTGATCCATTTCTAAAAAATCTTCCAGTTGCAGACTTAATAATGCTGAACTACCCGACGCCAGGTGGGTTTGCAAAGCGAAATTTAAGGTTTTATCCATCGCTGTTGTGTTCGCATCTCGAGAAAAATCATGCGGTAGGCAATGGTGTCCATGCAGACTGTCTAATATCTGCTGTTTACAATGCACTCGATTTTCGATGAGTTGTTGATAGACGACCGGATCCGGGTACAGGCCCAACTCTCTGCCAAGGTAGAGATCCTCACAATTCCAGAAACCTTTGATGGTTGGCATGTCATGGGTAGACAGTGTTGCCATTGCTTGTTCGCTGTAATGGGAAGGTGAGATATAACCACCGTCTGCTGCAACTTCGAAGAAAAACACTTTATAAGAATACACACCGGCATCTTTTAATAAAACATCCATCCCTTCAGGTACAGTACCCAAGTCTTCGCCGATAACAAGACACTCATTTCGAACACTCTCAAGTGCTAATAAATTAAGCATGTCATTTACCGCATAGTAGATGTACGCCCCTTTATCTGCCGAACAATGTTCAGGCACCCACCAAAGTCGTAATAAAGCCATCACGTGATCAATACGCAGCGCGCCACAATGACTCATATTAGACTGTAACAGATCGATAAATGGCTGGTAACCTGCTTTGATCATTTGATCCGGTGCTATCGGCGGTAACCCCCAGCTTTGTCCCAGCGGGCCAAGAATATCCGGCGGTGCACCTATACTGATATTTTCACAATACAACGAGTGGTTTGCCCAAATCTCAGAGCTGCTTTTCCCCACGCCGACCGCCAAGTCCCGATAAATACCTATTGTCATTCCCAGAGATTGCGCTAATTGATGAGCCTCTTGCAGCTGCAGTTCAGCAATCCACTGGCAATAGCACCAAAATAACACCTCATCCTGATGATTTTTTATCCATGCTTGTGACGCGTCGCTTTGAAATGACTGAAATGCTTCAGGCCATGTCGGCCATCCCCAGGAATCAGGATCTTCAGCGAGAAATTTAAATTGTAATGCATCGTAACTTGCTTGTTGCAGCAAGGATTCGCCTTTTTGCTCAACATAATGATGCAAACTCGCTAGGCGTTTTTTACTTTCTTCACTGCCGTCGTTAATAGTGACAAATAATGCTTTTAATGTTTCCAGTTTAAGCGCAGTCACTTCTTCGTAATCGACCCACTCAGTTTCGCGTAACCTTGTTAACTTGTTTTTAAATTCATGACTTTCTATTTTAGTTTGTAAGGTTTTATTACGGGCGAGTTCGTCAACAGCGGTAAGATCTGTATATAAAATATTGAGCCATTTTCTTGAAGAAGGGCTATATGGGCTTGCCTGTTTAGGTTGAGAAGGAGATAAAGCATGGATAGGGTTTAATCCGATAAAATCCCCCCCATTTTCGGCAGTCTTTTTTAACAAGGTTTTTAAATCGCTAAAATCACCGATGCCCCAGTTAGCCTCACTTTTAATGCAATAAAGTTGTACACTGGCACCCCAAACCTTCTTCCCTTGAAGCATCGCCTCAGGTGTATAACAACGTGTTGGCGTAATTATTAAAGGCATTGTTGCCAGTGCCTCATCATTACCCTGCTCATAAAGTGATAGAGAGTGGTAACCAAAAGGTAAGTCTGCGGTCAGCAGTATCTGATAACATTGAAATTCCACATCTGAAATTTCTTTGCTCGCGATTAATGGAAATTTTATTGCAGATAAAGTTTGCGTAACTTCATTTTTATCTTCAGTGGTGATTTTATAAACTAAATCATCTGTTACAAAATCAATCGGTAAACAGACATCCAGTAGGTAAGTATCGTGCTTTTGATAAATAGAAACAGGCGGTAATAAAGATAACCAATGTTGATTTTCCTGTTCGAGGTAATGCGCGGTTAATGAATTATCATTGTTTGCGTCATAGCCCATTTTATGAATAATATTTCTAATATTATCGTCGGAAACTTTAGCCGGTTTCCCCCATGCATCAACAAAATTAGGATCAATTCCTTTTAATTCCATAAACATATTTAAAGCTGAGTTAGTCATGCGACACCTATTATTTATCTAAAAATGCAACTTATCGGTATTATCCATCGTTTCCTGCATTCCATCTGCTAAAAGTTCAATAGCAGTTTAAAATACCAACATTTAATACATCTCTATATAATATATTTAAGATATCTCTCTGGAATATCTAAACATTTTATGATTTAGTGCACAAGTAATACTAAGAGATTCACTGCACAGACAGTCCAGATTCCGCTTTGGTATTTTGTACATATGGCTCTAAGGAGCAAGTGTCAAAGGTCTTATCTTAACCCATTAGCACATTTCATTACATAGGATTTTTTCATGTTTCGTCACATTTCTCTAGATAAAATAAAGACGTTATCAAATGCAGTTAGCATTCAGGTCGATCCAACTGGTTATGAATTTTTAACCATAGAACACAAAAAATTTGATGCCGCTTTTACGCTTCATGGCGGTCACCTTGTGCATTTCCAATTAAAAGAACAACCGCCTATTATTTGGTTGAGTAAAACGGCAATTTATAATCAGCAAAAGGCAATTCGTGGCGGCGTTCCTATTTGCTGGCCCTGGTTTGGTGCGGCAAATAAATCTTTAGGAGAAAACTTACCTGCCCATGGATTTGCCCGCACCAGCAAGTGGGAGCTTGCTGAGCATAATGAATTTGTCGAGGGAGTTGAGATTGAATTGCGCTTAACAGACAGTGCTGCAACTCGGGAAATCTGGCCCTTCCAATTTGAATTGCTGCTAAAGGTGACCTTAACGGATCAAATAAAAATTGAGCTGATTAGCAAAAACACCGGCAACAGCTCTTTCTCATACCGAGGTGCTTTACACACTTATTTAAATATTAGTGCGCCGGAGTACTGTTGTGTCTCGGGCTTAAATAATCACTATAACGATTCGTTAGATAATGGCCTGGCAAAATCCGGTGACAGCACACTAAAAATCACAGGCCCTATCGATTTTATCTATAAAAAAGCCCCCTCTTCTATTACATTGTCAGATAGGCAGTTCAATCGCCAACTTATTATAGACAACTCAGGTAATGACTCTGAGGTTTTATGGACACCTTGGATAGCAGGCGCGAAAGCTTTTGCCGACATGCCAGATGATGGTTACAAAACCATGTTCTGCATTGAATCTGCTATTACCAATGAAACCGGGGTGACGGTTCAACCGGGTCATTCACACAGCCTAACGACCACAATCAGAGCTGTTGCAGGGTAAAATAAAAAAATTTGCGCTTATATTAATTTTAGATACCTATAGAGAGGCTATATCACTGTATATTCACAACAAAACAACAGAGTGTGATACCATAAAATTTAGTTAAATACCTGTTTAGCTTTCTTTTCTGCGTGTTAGCTATTAAAATGGCAGCGTAATTTCATTACAAATGATTTTTTTATAAGTACATTGAGAAAAAGAAGACAATTAACTTGACCAACATCAAGTTTCCGGTGCCATTGGCACCTATAATAAGCACAGTTTTTAAAATCAAACCATCCAAAAGGATCTATAAAAATGACAATTAAAGTAGGTATTAACGGCTTCGGTCGTATCGGCCGTTTCGTATTCCGTGCAGCATGTGAACGTACTGATATCGATGTTGTAGCAATCAATGATTTAATCGATGTTGATTACATGGCTTACATGCTTAAATATGACTCAACTCATGGTCGTTTTAACGGTACAGTTGAAGTTAAAGACGGTAACCTAGTTGTTAACGGTAAAACAGTTCGCGTAACTGCAGTGCGTAACCCTGAAGAACTAAAATGGGATGAAGCCGGCGTTGATGTAGTTGCTGAAGCAACTGGTCTTTTCCTAACTGACGAAACAGCTCGTAAGCACATCACTGCTGGCGCTAAAAAAGTTGTTCTAACGGGTCCTTCTGGCGACGTTCCAATGTTCGTTAATGGCGTAAACTTTTCTGAATATGCTGGACAAGATATCGTTTCTAATGCTTCTTGTACTACTAACTGTCTTGCACCTATCGCTAAAGTACTTAACGATAAATGGGGCATTGAATCCGGTCTAATGACTACTGTTCATGCAACTACTGCAACTCAAAAAACAGTTGATGGTCCTTCTGCTAAAGATTGGCGCGGTGGTCGTGGTGCTTCTCAAAACATCATCCCATCTTCAACTGGTGCAGCTAAAGCTGTAGGTAAAGTTATCCCAGCTCTTAACGGCCTATTAACTGGTATGGCTTTCCGTGTACCAACTGCTGACGTTTCTGTTGTTGACTTAACTGTTAACCTTAAAACTGCTGCTACATATGAAGAAATTTGTGCTGAAATGAAGCGTGCTTCTGAAAATGAAATGGCTGGCGTTTTAGGTTACACAGAAGAAGCTGTTGTTTCTCAAGACTTCATCGGTGAAATCCAAACTTCAGTATTTGATGCTACTGCTGGTCTATCTTTAACTGATAAATTCGTTAAAGTTGTATCTTGGTAC
Source organism: Psychromonas sp. (assembly GCA_036554425.1). Lineage (GTDB taxonomy): Bacteria > Pseudomonadota > Gammaproteobacteria > Enterobacterales > Psychromonadaceae > Psychromonas. The sequence continues at coordinate 345 of DATBNI010000204.1, read as the reverse complement.
GACAACGAAATCGGTTACTCAAACAAAGTGCTTGACCTAATCACGCTTATCGCTAAATAAGTATAACTAGTCAATATTTGTTTTAAGCCTGCATTTTCGCAGGCTTTTTTGTATCTAAAATTTATGCATTAGATTCATACTATTGCCGCGATAACGAAATCGGGGGCTTTTAACCCAATAAACAAAGTGCTTGGCCTGATCACGCTTATCGCTAAATAAGTATAACAAGTCAATATTTGTTTTAAGCCTGCATTTTCGCGGGCTTTTTTGTATCTAAAATTTATGCATTAGATTCATACTATTGCCGCGATAACGAAATCGGGGGCTTTTAACCCAATAAACAAA
>DATBNI010000203.1:0-2071 GCA_036554425.1 Psychromonas sp. | reverse complement strand
TGGTAAAATGGCCGCCAGATAAAGCCACTCATTCACGGCCATTTCCACCTGCATCACTAAAACCGGGGGTTTAACAGAAGGAATAATCAAGGAATAAGCCCCCCAGGAGGGAGGCAAATCTTTTAATAAGATATCATTTTTTATTACATGTAAATCATCGGGATGGGAAAATTCTATGTGTAACTTTTTTTCCGTTGAAATTCTTCGCCTCACTACATCCTTAACGGTTTTTATAATCTCACTTTTTAATTCACTGTCCGCTATCGGATTGATATTGATCAGTTCGCTGTTTAATGACACAAAAAAACGGCTGCCGCCTAAATCTCTAAGTTGCTGTAAAGCCAAATAACGGTATTGCAGGGGCAAATCCTGGAAAAAAGAAATGGTGCTTAAGGCATTTTCAGCTAAATTATTGGCATTTAAAATCAGTGATTTTTCTTCACTTTCGGCAAACTGATTCACCCAAAAAAAACTGCTCATCGCTTGGGCTACGATAACAGATAGCATGGTCAGCAATAACATCCGGGAAACTAATGATCTGAACAATAAGCGTAAATAAACCATAATACCTAACCCTGCTTGCTGAAAATGTTAATTTTTTTCAAACACATCGGCGATAAAGACGTATCCGGCACCGCGTATTGTTTTGATTATTTTTGGTGATTTAGCATCATCCTTTAAACACTGACGCAAGCGGCTCAAATGGACATCAATACCCCGCTCGTTGGCAAAAGCATCCCGTCCATGCAAGGCCTGGCAAATTTGATCTCTTGAAATAGCGCTATTGGTATTTTCTAAAAACAGGGTAAGCAATTGAAAATCTGCACCGCTTAATGATATCTCCTCATTATTTTGATCGGTTAAAATATGTTGTTTGGTATCAAGTTTCCAGTTTGAAAACAGTAAATAACGTGCTTTTACAGCGCTTTTATTTTCCTCACTGGCAAACTGTGTGCGTCTTAATAAAGCTTTGATGCGTGCCAGTAACTCCCTTGGGCTAAAGGGTTTAGCAATATAATCATCAGCGCCAATTTCCAGGCCTAAAACACGATCCATTTCATCGGAGTTAGCGGTTAACATGATGATCGGGACATGAGAGGTCTGCCGGATTCGTTGGCAAAGAATAAAACCGTCATCACCGGGTAACATGATATCCAGTATGATTAAATCAGGCTGATCGGTTAATAGTTGTTTATCCATTTCTATGCCGTCTTCCGCGGTAATAACATCAAAATTATTCTTTGATAAATATTCCGCTAACAATTCACGTATTGCCTGATCATCATCAACCACTAAAACTTGTTTATTATGGGTCACATCTATTGCCTTTAAAAACAGAAATTCACAAACTCATTATCGCCAAGATGTTAACGGAATCCTTTTTCAGTTAACAGTAGTGCAGGCCATTATTGATAAAATAAGACAGACTATCAGCATAACATCTTTAAATGTGAGAAGAATATCTCAAAAAAAATGCCTGCAACGCCGCACTTATCCCCGCTAAAAATTATATTTTTACTATTAATTTCAATATGAAAATCAATATCTAAAAAAAAAAAGTTGGATACCTTGTTTTTTACACTTGCCAGCAAAAAAAACGATGATAAAATGCGCGCCCTAACACGTAAAACAATTAATTTCTGCAGGTTGTAACACAACATTCAGAGCAGCTTAAAACAATAACGGGAGCGTAATTAAATGTATAAATCAATCTTACTTAACCACGCTGCAGCCCTGTTGTTTATTGGTTATGCTGCCCATCACGCTTCATACCATACTTATTTAAACTCCCTAACTGAACCGTGATTTAATCGGTTAATCCCCAGTATCACCCTCATTTTTCTAAAAGTGAGTACCATCTCTTTAGTTCCATTTTATGGAGCGCTTTAAAATATTTAAGGATCCCGTTATGCAAAACGTCCTGAATTTGACGCCTGAAACACATTTTTCAAACGATCAAGAAATCCCATTAGTGAACGAATTATATGATTTGACACCTGACAATGTACTGTTAAGCCAAGAACATTATGAATCAGAAGTGCGTTCATATCCGCGTCGTTTACCGCTTGCA
>DATBNI010000185.1:0-2652 GCA_036554425.1 Psychromonas sp. | reverse complement strand
CTGATTTAAAAATGGCTTTAATGCGATTTTTGTTAACTGGTCTAAATCATTAAGGCTTTCATTTCTGTAATAACTAAGCATCGATTTTATTAGTTTACCGGCTTGCTCGTCGGTTAAATCATCCAATATTGATAAGCTATCAACATGCAGAATAAATGAATTTTTACCATCCATAACGCTTACCCTTTTAGTTAAACTTTGATTCTTATAAACTTACAACCTATAGCTGCTTTAACTACTGCCTCTCTCCTCTTATCTTTTGCATAAGAAACAGTTGATCTGTGACCTTCCTCGTCAATTTCATAAGCAATATTGTTCTCTTTGTCGTATCCGTCTATATAAAAACCAGAAACTTTATACTGCCTTTCTAGTTTTACATTTAAAATCTGCTCTATGGTGTCAATTGAGGCTGATTCAGCAATAAACTTACTTCTAAACGATTTACATAAAACCCCATCAATCCAATTTTCATACTGAGCAATAATCTCAGGTGTTGCATAAGTGCCACCTCCGTGCCTGCCTCTAACTGAAACTATATCGCCATCCTTTACACTTCCTTTCATCATTCTTATAAATTTTGAAGGTTTGTGCTTTGCTTTGCCACTTTTTTGCTTGTATATATCAGTCATGTTTATCATTTTTTTTGCTCCTTATTTTTTAAATACTTATGTATTTAGGCATTTAAAGTTAACAATGTCAACTCTTTAAGTTAATGACCATATACGGACATTAATATAAAAAATTAAAATAATTTAAATTAAAGATAAATATTAATAATATGGATGTTTTAAATAGGATTGCTTAGAATTGCGCGGTCTTAAAAAGATTGTTGTTATTTATTGCGGATATTGATATATTCAAATTCCCCTAGAAAAAAGCTTACCCTCTTGATTTTTAGGTTGAAGCCCGCTTAATTGCGGGCTTTTTTATATCTGTCAAAAATTAAAAAGGAATTTGATCGTCATATTCAAAATCAGGCTCCTGCTTTTGAGACTGTTGCTGTCTTGGGTTTGGTTGCTGCTGGTTATAACCGGACGTGTTTTGCGGTTGCTGGCTTCCTTGTGGCGCTCTGCTTGGTTTATCCTGGTTACTTGAGTTGCCACCGCCAAGCATCTGCAGCTTGTCCGCTATTACTTCTGTAGTGTAACGATCATTACCTTGCTGATCCTGCCATTTGCGCGTCTGCATTTTGCCTTCAATGTAAATCTGAGCTCCTTTTTTTAAGTACTGGCCTGCAATTTCTGCAAGCTTTCTATACATTGTCACCTTGTGCCACTCTGTTCGCTGTTGTGGCTTGCCTTGTTGATCCTTCCAGCTCTCACTAGTAGCAACACTCAAGTTTGCAACTGCATCGCCGTTAGGCATGTATCGAACCTCTGGATCGTCTCCAAGGTTTCCAATAATTATCGCTTTATTGATACCTTTAGCCATTTTGTTTTTTCTCCTTTGTTTTGTTCATTTCTTTAACAATCAACATTCTGATTTGTGCGCTTTTACTTATCCCTGTTATGTCTCGCTGGGCCTGCAAAAAATTCATTTGCTTTTCTTCTAGGCTTAATAGCAATTTTGGTAGTTTAGTTTTTCTCATATCTTCCCACTTAGTATTGAATATACATTGATCCAGCTTTGCGAGTTGCTGCAAGCTTAATTATGTCTTTTGCTTGCTCGTTAGTTATGCCGGTAGTTATGATTGATTCTAAAATAGCATTGTGAATAGATGCCTTATGATTTTTATCGGCTTCCCGCGCTTCCTCTTCTGCTTTCTTTGCAGCTAGTTCATAAGCTTGGCGTTGTTGCTCCTGCTTTCTTGCTTGCTCTGCTGCTTCTGTTTTAGCTTGTTGTCTTGCCTCTTCAATTCTGCGTTCTGTTTCGACTCTTTGGGCTTCGGCTTCTTGCTGCCTGCGTTCTTCATCAATGGCGCGTTGCTTTGCGTTCTCTTGCTCAATCTTGCGGTTTATTTCAGCTTGCTCTGCGTCCTTGATCTTCTGTTCGCGGGCTTCCATTTCGGCAATACGCTGATCATACTCTGCTTGTTTTCTTTCTAGTTCTTCACTTCGCAAGGTCTGCATAAGCATTTCACTGAGCTTACTCATTACCTCAGAATGACGAATAGCGGCTTGATCTGACTTTTCCATAAACACGTTTGAATCAATGCTAAAATCAGCCATTTCATCAATCATAGTTTCAATGACGGTTGAAGTTGAACCGGCTGCTGAAACTAAAGCTTGGTCCATTCTATTAAAACCTGACTCGATAAGCTCCTGGCGTTTAGCTTCGCGGTTTTTCTTTTCATCATCGACTGCGCGGTATGCTATTTCGAAAGGCTTGTATAAGCTCTCTACTGCCTCTGTAAGCGGTTTTAAAGTCGAGTCGATTAACTTGCCAGCGTCAAGTATTGGGGCTTTTAGCGTCCTTCTGGCGTTCTCTAATTTGGTTTTAATTGGCAGTAAGTCTTTTCTAACTTGCTTGCACTGCTCGTAACCTTTTTTTGTATCAGCTACCGGAACCAGATTTCCATATTCTTCTTTCAATGCTTGAACTTCTGCTTGTGCGTCTACAATGAATATATCGATTTCACTTGATACCGCTTTTAATGCCAACTCTGTTTTTTTAGTATTGATTTTCATTTTAGTTACCCTCTAACTTTGCTAA
>DATBNI010000148.1:0-2952 GCA_036554425.1 Psychromonas sp. | reverse complement strand
TAAGTTATCAGGTTATGAAGTTGATATTTTAGGGCGTGGTAATTGGGATAAAGCAGAGGAGATATGCAGCCACGCAGGTCTTGTTATTGTTGGTTCACCCATTGATGTCACTGTCTCTGTTATTGAGCAACTTAGCTATCTTCCCGATGATTGTATCTTGGCGGATATTACCAGTATAAAAGATGAACCCTTACAAGCCATGCTGAAGGTACATAAAGGCCCGGTCGTGGGGTTACACCCTATGTTTGGCCCTGATATTTCCAGTTTTGCCAAGCAGGTTATTGTTTATTGTGATGGTCGCGGTAATGAGAAGTATCAGTGGTTAATCGAACAGATGAAGATCTGGGGCGCGCATCTTTATAATGTTGACTCGAAAGTTCACGATGAGTCGATGACCCTGATTCAAGCATTACGGCACTTTACTAGTTTTGTCTACGGCAGCCATTTAAAAGACGTCAATGCGGATTTAAAACAGTTGTTAGATTTAAGCTCCCCAATTTATCGTTTGGAGCTGGCAATGGTCGGTCGCTTGTTTGCACAGGATCCCGCTTTATATGCCGATATTATCCTTTCACAAAAAAACAATCTGCTGATGATCAAACGTTATCATCAGCATTTTTCTGAGGCGATTGAATTACTTGAAAATGCGGATAGAGATAAGTTTATTAAACGTTTTGAATCGGTAACAGAATGGATGGGGGATTACTCTTCACTGTTTCTTGATGAAAGTCGCTCGCTGCTGCAGCAGGCCCATGATAATCGTCATTACGAAGATAAATAAAGGAGGTTAATAGCCTCCTTTTCCAGGCAATAAAAAGGAGGTTATTAACCTCCTTTTTATTTACTTACTTATTTGTCTTGGATCAGTTTTATGCTGCGAACTCTTTGTTTAATTTTATTTCAGCATCTGATTCAATTTCAACTTCCGGCTCTTCAATTACTTCACCTGAAATCTCTCCTGTCCGGCACATATCTTTACCGTTATTTTTTGCGCGACTCGCTTCAGATTTATGCAGGTATTTGGTTAATTGACGTTCTAATTTTTGAAATAATTGTCCGATTGCCACATACAGATCATCGTTCTGTGCATGTGCAAAAATTTTATCATTAGGAACGTTAATTGTAGCTTCTATTTTTACGCCCTTAGGCTCTTTGGTGATAATGAAGTGGGGAGTAATAAAGGGGATTTGCAGCTTTTCTAGTTTTTCGAATTTTTCCTCTACTTTAGTGCGCATCGTCTCAGTGATAGTAATTTGTTTACTTGTGATTTCGATTCTCATATAAGACACCTCTTTGATTGTACATTTATTATGTTCGTAAATAGGTTATTCTTTTTTGCCGCCTTTAAAAGTGTTCTGTGTCACACTTTTCCGGCTGATGCTATTAATGAAATTATTATTTGACCCAGGTTTGTTTTTCTTAAAATAAAAATAATCATTGCTTGTTGTACTGAAAAACTTAGGGAATTGTTAAATAAATAACTTCATCGCTCTGACTTCTCCTTTTTTGATTTTCTTTTTAAATTAAATGTTTTTTTAATTTTTTCTTTTGCTATCTTTGTTGCCATTACTCCTCTTATTTAACAGCTGATCTATACTATGTTTCCACTGTCACTTTTTAAGTTTACACGCCTTTTACTATTTTGCTATCTGAGCAGCAGCAGTGCTTTGTCATTTGCCGGTGCTTGGCAGCATGGGCTGAGTATGTATGGTGACTTTAAATATGCACCAAATTTTACCCATTTTCAATATGTAAATCCAAACGCACCTAAAGGTGGAGTCTTTAAACAAGCTGCTATTGGTAGTTTTGACTCCCTAAATCCCTTTATTGTCAAAGGCAATGCTGCCAGCGGGATCAGTATGATTTACGATACCTTACTGGCGCAATCACGGGATGAACCCTTCAGCAGTTATGGATTGATTGCGGAAAAAGTCAAAGTGGCGAGTGACTTTACTTCGGTCAGTTTTATGCTCAATAAAAATGCCCGATTTCACGACGGTAAAAGTATTCAGGCGAGTGACGTGAAGTTCAGTTTTGAATTGCTGGTCGAAAAAGGGGCACCGCATTATCGTTCCTATTATTCCGGGGTGAAGGATGTGGTGGTGGATAATGATCAGCAGGTCACTTTTTATTTTAAAGAAATTGGTAATCGCGAATTGCCTTTAATTATCGGCCAGCTTCCCATTCTGCCGGAACATTTTTGGGCGGATAAAGATTTTTCCACAAGCAGCTTAACCATTCCGCTCGGATCCGGTCCTTATCAAGTTGATAGTTTTGATGCTTCAAAAAGCATCACTTACAAAAGAGTGAAAGACTATTGGGCTAAAGATTTAGCCGTTAATAAAGGCCAGCATAATTTTGACAGGATGATCATTGATTATTATCGTGATGATGGTGTTGCCTTTGAAGCGTTCAAATCGGGTAATTTTGATTACCGCCTGGAAAGCTCAGCAAAGCGTTGGGCAACGGGTTATGTCGGGGACAACTTTGCAACAGGTGAAATTATTATCAGTAAAATTGCCGATAAAAATCCGCAGGGTATGCAGGGTTTTTGGTTTAACTTGCGCAAAGATAAATTTAAAGATATTCATGTTCGTGAAGCGATTAGTTTATTATTTGATTTTGAATGGGCAAATAAAACCCTTTTTTACGGCGCTTACTCGCGTATTAACAGCTTTTATTCCGGCTCTGAATTATCCACCCAAAAAGACATTTCTGCCGCTGAACTTGCTGTTTTGCAGCCCTATAAAGAGCAGCTGCCAAAGGCTGTTTTTGCCCCTATAGAATTTCCCGAAAGCAATGCAGACGGTAATATTCGCGCACAGCTGCGAAAAGCCGTTGGGTTACTTGAGCTTGCCGGATACAGGCTAAAAGACAGTAAAATGCAGGATAAGGATGGCCGGCAATTAAGCTTTGAATTTTTACTTAACAGCAAGGATTTCGAACGTGTGA
>DATBNI010000145.1:0-2473 GCA_036554425.1 Psychromonas sp. | reverse complement strand
TATGTCAATGGTTAGTTTTAATGTTTTCAATCAACGTTAAACGTCATTAAAAACTCAACCTCTTTCGTTCCGGGTAACCGGATTAACTTGCGTTATATCCCGTTTCCGTGGATGCGCATTATAGAGACTTTGATCACGCTTGCAAGGCTTTATTGACATAAAAACAGGCTGTTTTTGAAATTAGTTTTTATACCTTATTTGCAAACAGGTTACCCACAGATTAAACCTGGTTATCCACAGGCTTACCCTTTTTTTGTCAATTACAGCAGTTCAACGATACTGTTCAGGTCATCAAATACGGCTGTTGCTATTTTTTCACCTTCTGCTGTGATCGTTTTTCCTGTTCTGACTAAATAGTTTGTTTTTATCCCGGCAGCTAAACCCGCTTGTATATCAGAAACTTTATCCCCCACTAATATTGACTGACTTGGATCTATACCCAAGTCCGCAATTGCATTCATAAGCATACCGGGTTTTGGCTTGCGGCAATCGCAATCAATTTTATATTCACCGACCCCTTTTTCCGCATGATGCGGGCAATAATAGAGTCCGTCTAAATCAACCCCTCTGTCTGCTAATGACCAATCCATCCATTCTGTTAATGTATGAAATTGCTCTTCACTGAAATATCCCCGTGCGATACCTGACTGATTTGTTATAATTATTATTAGGTAGCCTTTTTCTTTAAGTACTTTGCATGCATCAATGACGCCGTCGATGAATTCAAAATCATCACGCTGTGATACATAACCATTATCGACATTTATTACACCATCTCGGTCAAGAAAAACTGCACGTTTTCCATTGGCTACTGTCATATTACTTCCTTCTTTGTTTCAGGTTTATTAAAAAATGTTATTATGCCATTCATCGCTAGCCCCTTCTATTTATAAAGAGCATCTTATGTTACGTTTTATTATTATCTCTTTTACCGCCTTTTTAACCACAGCCTGCAGTAACTTTGATTTTTCATCTAATATTGACAAGCAAAATTTTGATGATTATTTCAAACCCTCAGAGGTCACTGTTTACGAAAAATCGCAATTGCAGGATCTTGATTATAAATTCATTGCAGCGGTTGACGGCAGTAGCTGTCAAGAAGAGGAAAAAGATCGCCCTGCAGATATAAGAGAAGCCCGCACCAATGCGCGCATTAAAGCCGCTGAGATGAAGGCCAACGGCATCGTTTTTCAAACTTGTTTAACTTTCGAACGCGATGCATCCTGCATAAGCAATATTATTTGTTATGGCCGTGCGATTAAGGTAGCCCCTTCCGATGGAAAGTAAGCTGATGTTTGATTCAATAGCGACAATTCATTCCCCTTATAAAGAGAAATTTGCAGTGCCTCGCCAGCCGGGGTTAGTGCCCAGCGCCATCGCTGAGCTGGAAATTTTACCGCCTTATGATGATATTAACGCTTTTTTAGGTTTACAAGAATTCAGTCATTTATGGTTAGTGTTTATTTTCCATAAAAATCGCCACCAGGAGAAATGGAGCCCGACCGTACGGCCACCTCGCCTCGGTGGTAACAAACGCTTGGGTGTTTTTGCGACGCGCTCTCCCTGCCGTCCAAACCCGGTCGGTTTATCACTGGTTGAATTTCACGGCATTAAACAGGTTAATGGTAAGATTTTTTTAATATTGAGCAATATCGATTTAGTAGATGGCACTCCTATTATTGATATCAAACCTTACATCCCCTATGCAGATTCGAAACCAGAGGCACTGGCAGGTTTTGCTCAACAGCAGCCTGAATCATTAATGCAGGTTGAGTTTTCACCTCAAGCGCAAAAAGCAATTAACTTATTGAAAGATGACTACCTTGAACTGCAGCAATTAATTATCGAAGTATTACAACAAGACCCTCGCCCTGCTTATAAAAAGAGTAAAGAAGATTCAAAAATATATGCCGTTCATCTGCTCGACTTTAATATCTCCTGGATTAATACAGGATCAACCACTACAGTGCTCGATGTTGAGCAACGGGTTTAGCAAAATAATAACCGCTGGCAGCGCCGACCAATGCTCCGAACAGGTGGCTCTCAAATGACACTCCAAATCTTGTTGGAAAGACGCCAAAAAATAATCCGCCGTAAAAAATCAGCATCAGCAGAGAAATAATAAGGTGGATCATGTTTCTCCGGACAAAACCATAAACGATTAAATAGCCCCAGAAGGCATAAATCACCCCGCTCATTCCGATATGTACGCTGTTACCCCGTGCGAATAACCACACTAACCCCCCCGTAGTGATGATATGCAGAATAAATAACTGCCAGAATCTTTTGCTACCTTGTGCACCAATTAAGCTTCCAAAGATGATAAAGGGTACAAGGTTACTGAGCAGATGCAACCAGCTCCCGTGCAGAAAAGGCGCGATGAAAATACCACTGATATGCTCAAAGGAGCGGTGTATGATACCGAACTGATTTAAATCCGTCGGTAATACGGTATTCACAATTAAAACAATGC